>CALKTZ010000433.1 GCA_937997355.1 uncultured Planctomycetales bacterium
CAGCCAGCGCGTGGGCGAGTCCGGCAGATTCCTCCCGAATTCCTCGCGGAGCATCCATTCCCAGGGATAAAGCTTGAACAGGAGTTCAATCTCCCATTCCCTCAGGTCGGTGAAAACACGTCGGCGCGAATTCCAGCCCACCTGTGCGATGTCCAGGGTCAGGGTCTTCATCCCGGCCTGAATCGCGGTGTCGCGGAGGTAGGTCACGGTCATGAAATCCTCGACCGATTCGGTCAAGGCCGCGAACGCGACCCGCCCTCCGAGTTCCTTGCGGACGGTCCGCCAGGCCTCGATGAGCCGCTCGTGCAGGCTGTTGAACTGATCGATTTTTCCTCGCTCATCATCATCGAGCGGGTCGATGAGGTCGTTCATCCAGAACCATTGGATGACGGCCGCCTCCAGGAGCGAGGTGGGGGTGTCCGCATTGTATTCGAGGAGCTTCGGCGGGCTCATCCCGTCGTAAGCAAGATCGAACCTGCCGTAGATGGTGCGTTCGTCCCGCTCCCAGCTCGTGGCCACGAAGTCGTGGAATTGCTCGGGAATCTCCAGTTCGTCGAGCCGCCCCTCCGAGATCACGTGATCGACAAGTTCCAGGCACATCGCATCGAGTTCATAGGTGGCCCGCTCGATCAGGTCGATCTCGTGAGACTCGAAGAGATAATATGCTCCTTCATCCCAGTAAGGGTCGCCGTCGACGGAATGAAACAGCAGCCCCTGAGATTCGACTCGCTTCTGCCAATCCGGGCGGGGGAAGGTTGCGACGCGGAGCATGTTGTCGACTCGGCAAAAAACGCGATCGAACGAAGCATCACGGCCACGGCAGCCAGTTTTACGAACTGGCGCTCGCCCCGCCGATTCCACCGAACCCGCCGCGAGCCGACGTGCCGACGCTCGGCGCACCGACTCGTGAACCGCCGACGGCGCGAATAGCCTGGCCGGCCCCGACGCCGACGCGCCCCCCTCCCCCGCGACTTCGTTGATCCTCGTCGTCTTCATCCCGGCCCGACGAGCAGCCGGAAAAGGCCAGTACCGAGCCCAGCAATACCAGGGAGATCGTCGCGGACTTTCTCATCGTGGGCGCTCGTTCCCGGCGCCGGGCCGGGTCAATTGCGATGGTGGCTTGCATCGCCACCGGATTCACACTTCAACAGGCGCATTCGTCGGCGGTCGCGGATTATTGGGATTCACTCGATGAGCGAGCTGAATCCACGATTGGATGTGATCTCGGGGCCAGCAAGTCGTTTCGCGACGATCTCGGGGTCGGCCAGACTTCTGATGTTTGCACGTAATATGATAGACTTTGCCTTTTCGCGTCGATACTTCGGATCGTGCGGCGAGAACGGCCGGAGCCTGCGTCGCAGGCGCTCGACGGTTGAGTGAGAACGCCGCTTGCCGCGGCACCGATCTT
>CALKTZ010000434.1 GCA_937997355.1 uncultured Planctomycetales bacterium
GGAGCGGGCGCGATCGATGGCCAGGGCCGTTCCGAACGGCCCGATCGACGGGTCGCCCGACCCGACCGAGGCCGAGCCGCGGGCCGGGACGACCCATGACAGCCGACGAAATCATCGGCTCGACGTAAAAACACATCCCCCCTCTCGGAGGGGGGATGCAGGGGGGTTCTTCGGTGCGAGGCCCGTGCCCTGATCGCCCCCCGTAGCACCCTTGCCAAGGAGGGGGCGAAGTTCCGGAGACCTCCGGCCGGCCGTTTCGGCGGGTTTTTGGGTGCCACGGGTCTTCAGACCCGTGCTCCTGTCCCGGTGTGAAGCCGGCACGGGTCTGAAGACCCGTGGCACCCGGCGCCGTACCCGTCCCTTTTTTCGCGGGCCTGTGCGACCGCGAAGTTCCGGAGACCTTCGGCCGGTCGTTTCGGCCGTTCAGCCAGCGAGCTTGCCGATCTGTCCCGAGCGGGAATTGCTGGTAAGATCGTCCGACGTGCGAACCATCCCCCAAACCTCTCGTTTACGACGAAATGCCGATGCGCCAACAAGGTCGACTCATCCAGTGGAACGATGACCGTGGGTTCGGTTTCGTCGAGCCCGACGGCGGGGGGAAGCAGGTTTTCGTCCACATCCGGTCATTCGTCGACCCGAAGCGGCGGCCCGTCGTCAACGAGCGGGTCAGCTATCAGCTCGGCACCGACGCCCAGGGACGGCCCTGCGGCTTGGACGTGGCGGTCGGCGGGGAATCGCTGCGAGCGGCGTCGCGGACGATGGCGGAGAACAAGGCGTTCGTATTCACGGGGCTGTTCCTGGTGGTTTTGGTTGGGCTCGTCATCGCGAACAGGCTGCCGATGGTCGTGCTCGGGGTTTATCTGACGGCGAGCCTCCTGGCGATCGGCGCGTATTTCCAGGACAAGCACGCCGCGAAGCGAGACGCCTGGCGGACTCCGGAGAAGACGCTCCTCTTGATCGGCCTGTTCGGCGGCTGGCCGGGGGCCTTGCTCGCCCAGCGGCTGTTCCGCCACAAGTCGAGCAAGACCTCGTTCCAGATCCTGTTCTGGGGGACGGTGATCGTCAATTGCCTGGCCGTGGCCTGGTTCCTCACCCCGCAAGGGGGGGCGGCCCTGGGTCGCTGGATCTCGTCCCGATGATCGGGTGGGAACCGACGCTTCCTTCACTTCAGCAAGGCGGGGTCGGGACGGCGGAGGAAGTCCAGGATGTCGGCGAACTGCTGGGGCTTGAGCTTCTGCTCGAAGCCCTCGGGCATGAGCGACTTGCCGGTCGGCTGGAGCTGCTCGATCTGGTCGCGGGGGATGGTTTCCTCGGCCCCCCCTTCCCGGCGGATCGTGACGTTCCCGGCCGTTTCGGCGGTGATGATGCCCGAGATCACCTTCCCCTCCTTCGTCGCCAGGATGTAGCCGAGGAAGTCGCCGGAGACCTGGCGGCTGGGGTCGAGGATGTCGACGAGCAGGATGTCGTTGCGTCGGGAGCCGACGGCCGCGAGGTCCGGCCCGATCCGCTGCCCCACCCCCTGCATGGCATGGCAGACGGTGCAATGCTCCTTGAAGAGCGCCGCGCCTCGTTTGGCATCGCCGGGGAGCGTCAGGACCGACTGATATTGATCGATCACCCCCTGGCGGTTGGCCTGAGCGGTGGCCGCCAGCAGCCTGGCGGCGCGGTCGGCGATCTCCTTGCGAGGGAGCCGCGTGAGGGCGTCGCGCACCGATTGCGGCACCTCCACCGGCGGCACCTTCTCCCCTTCCACGGCATCCAGCAGCGCCGAGGCCGAGGCCGGGGATTCGGTCGAGGCCGAGAGGATATCCCGGCGGACCGCGCTCGGGTAATCCTGCCACCGGTCATAGACCGCGCGGCACGAGGCGGGGTCGTTCCCACGCGCCAGGGCGGTCGCGGCGGCCCCCTGGACGGCGGCGGGCTCCGAACCGCCGAGCAAGGCCAGCAAGACCTTCTCCACGCCGGGGGCCTTCGCGCCGGCCAGGAGCTGGATGGCGAGAATCCGGGTTTCGGCGATCGCCTTCGGGTCGGCCGCCTGCTTGCGGGCACCCTGGAGGATCGATGCCACCGGCGGCTCGGCGGAGGCTTTCCGGATCGCGTCGCTGCCGCCGGTCGATCTCACGAAGCCCGACAGGAAGGCGAGGGGGCCGATATCCTCCCCGGCCGTCGACATGATCCCCCGGAGACATTCGGCGAGGACTTTGAGATCGGCCTTCGCGCCGACCGCCTGGCCGAGCCGTTCGAGGAACAGGGCGCGGGATCGGACCTCCGCCTTCGACCACTCCGGCTTGCCGAGCAGCGCGCTCGCCAGCCTGGCCGGGGATCGCGAGCTGCCCACCAGCACCCCCCGGTTGATCCACTCGTCCTCCCCCGACTTGAGCATGTAGGCCAGCTCGTCGGTCGCGGCGGGGGTGTCGAGCGTCTTCAGGACCAGGGCGAGCTGGAACCGGACGGCCGGGTCTCGATCGTCGGACATCGAGAGGACGACGCGGCGGATCGGCTTCGAGGCGGCCAGGCGGTCCTCGGCGAAGTTCAGGGCGGCCCTTCGGACTCTCGGGTCTTCATCCTTGAGCGCGTTGATGATCGCGTCGCTATCGGCGGCCCCCAGTCCGTGGAGCGTTTGCAGGGCCTGGAGCCTCGATTGCGGCAGGGGTGCGTTCTCGACCAGTTCCTTCAGCCGGGGGACGGCCGATTTGTCCTGGCGTTCCACCAGCAGCCGCCGGGCGGTGTCGCGCCACCAGCCGACCGGGTGGGAGATCGCCCGGGCCAGCTCCTCGCCATCCGCCCGATCGAGCCGGGGGCCGCGATCGGCGGGGTTGAGCTTTGCCCCCTTGGCGCGGATCCGCCAGATCCGGCCATGCTCGGCACCGTTGCGGAAGTCGACCGAAGCGCGAGCTTTCACGTCGGCCACATACTGCGGATGCTCGACAAACTCGCGGTAGAAGTCGGCGACATAGAGCGCGCCGTCGGGTCCGGTGGTGAGGAAGACGGGGTGAGACCAGCTATCGGAAGAGGCCAGGAACTCGCGATCTCGCTCGCCGGCGGCCCGCTCGGTGCGGAAGGAGGGGCCGTCGAGCTTCAGGATACGCCGGGTGACGAGGTTCGTGAGCGACTCGCAGACGAACGCATTCCCCGCATAGGTGGGGCCGAGCGCATCCCCCCGGTAGATCGTCAGTCCGCACATGGCGTTGTAATAAAGGGATTGCTCGGTGTTGAACTGTTTCGGGGGCGGGCTCATCGGGAAGACGCGGCCGGGATCGGCGGGATCGGCCAGGTCGAGCACGGCGTAAGGGGCCGGGCCGGTCATGTCGCTCAGGTGGCGGTCTTCGAGGAGGGCCTGCCGGATCGGGATCGTGTTCCAGGAGAGGAAGCGGTTCCCCCAGTCGTCGTGGCAGAGCCCGAATTGCGAGAGCCCGGTGATGGTGCCGAACTCGCCGGTCAGGGGATGAATCCGGAAGTCGCGGGCACGGCCGGGGATCGCGGCCGATTCGGGAGCCCCCGGGCGCCTGGCGGCGTAGTCGGACCGGCCGTTGGCGCCGTAGATCCAGTTATCCGGCCCCCAGTGGAGCGCGTTGGCCCTGAGCTGCTGCACCCCCGGCACGAAGCCGGTCCACTCCACACGCCTGACGTCGGCCTTGCCGTCGCCGTCGGTGTCTTCCATGTACACGATATCGGGGGAGATCGCGACGAGCACCCCCTTCTTGAACGGCATCACGCTCGTCGGGAAGGCGAGCCTGTCGGCGAAGACGGTCGACTGCTCGTAGACGCCGTCGCCGTCTCGATCTTCGAGGAGGCGGATCTGGCCGAGGTCGGGGGTGGCGGGGTAGCCGATCATCTCCGCGACGTAGAGCCGACCGGCGGCATCCCAGGCCATGGCGACCGGGCTCAGGACTTGCGGCTCGGCGGCGACCAGCTCGATCTCCAGGTTGGGATCGGCCAATCGAAACGCGGCCTTCTCCTCGGCCGCCGAGAGGGGCGATTTCGACGGTGCCGGTTTCGGCCCCGGGGCGGTCTGGGCCGGACTGATCGGAGAGAGGGAAAGGGAGGTTTGAAGCGTGAAGGCTATCGCGAGCAGCCGGCGGGATCGCGTCATCATTTCGTTTCGCCCGGGTCGAGATCGTTCGGGGCGGCGGCTCCGGCACCTCCGGATTCATCGCCAGGCCCCATCCTCCCCCGGCGTTCGGCTCCCGAATCGAGGCACGACCGCCGGATGCCGGAGGATTCTCCAAGATCGTACCCGGAGCGTGCGCGAGCCGCCACCGTGGCCGGGCCGGCGGGAAGCCGGGGGACCGGCCCGTCGCCGGTTTCAGGATCGCTGGCCGATCGGCAGCCGAACCGTGAACTCACTCCCCTGCCCCGGACCGTCGCTCCTCGCGGAGACGCCCCCGCCGTGGAGCGTCACGAGGCGATGGACCAGCGACAGGCCGATGCCGAGCCCGCCTCGCGATTGCTCGCTCGATTTCTGGACCTGCGAGAACATCTCGAAGATCCCGGTGAGCTGATCGGCCGGGATGCCGATGCCGCTGTCCTTGATCCGGATGCACACGTCGTCCCCGTCGCGGTGACCTTCGATCAGAATGTGCCCCTCGGGTTCCGTGAATTTGCAGGCGTTGTCGAGCAGGATGTGCAGGATATGCGAGAGGCGGTTGGGATCGGCCTCGAAGGTCAGGTGCGGCTCCGGGAGATCGATGTTGAGCCTGTGCCGGTAGCGATGGACCATCGGCTGGATCTCCTCGACCTCCTTCCCGATGATCGATCCCAGCTCGACCTTCTCCTTGTGGAGTTGGATCTTGCCCCGGGAGCTCTGCGAGATGTCGATGAGATCGTCGATGAGCCGCACCATCCGGCGGGCCTGTCGATCGATGATCGCCCGGTGCGTGTCTCGAATCTCCGCCTGATCGCCGGCGATCCGCAGGATCTCCAGCGAGGTGCAGATCGGGGCCAGCGGATTGCGCAGCTCGTGCGCCAGCGTGGCCAGGAACTGGTCGTGGCGGGTCGCCGCGTCGCGGAGCGCGGCCGCCTCCTGCCGTTGTTCGGCGAGTTCCGCCTGGAGCCGCGCCACGACCTCGGCGAGATCCTCATTGGGGTCGACGGCTGACATCGTAGGGTTCTCCGGTGGCTTTCACGATTTGAGCCGGGAAACCGTGTTTTCAAGTAAGTATGACGAGGAGGTCGAGCCGCCGTGACGTTGTTCCGACGCCGAGATTCCCCCGAATTCGACCCCCTCCGGCCTACAATCGGAACCCGGCGCGATCGCGACGTTTCGGCGACCGCGACGCGCGGCGTCCGGGCCGGATGCACGCCGATCCGGCCCCTCGCGCGAGGAGTTCTCCGGGCATCGGCATCTCCCAACCTCGGCCGGTTCGGCCCGGTTGCTCATGGGTGTTTTCTCTTCCAAATTCGATGCCATATGATTCATTCGACGGGCTGTTTTTCCGACCTTTCTTGGTCTGAATCGGCCCGTTGATCGCGGATCCGTTGTGTCCTAAAGAAATCGGTGTCACTGGCCACTGATGCGTACGTAGATCTTCTTTCGAGTCGATTTCA
>CALKTZ010000435.1 GCA_937997355.1 uncultured Planctomycetales bacterium
TCGATCGGTCGGGCTGGTTCCCGATCGGCCCGGCCGAAGTCATGGATGCCGTCGAAAGATTCTCCCAGGGGGCGATGGCGCGGCGTCGGGCGATGAGAGAGTTCGCGGCGCGGCTGGTCAAAGGGGAATGAGCGAAGTTGCCACTCCGAGTGACCCCCGTTCGGCGCACATACCGAGCGCGTCCGCACGAGTGGGACTATTGGGAATAGATCACACATTTTGCTCGACCTGAGATGCGATCTCTTCGGATTCGCCCGCATCCGGGAGACAAGCTTTGCCGCCGGAGTTGAAAGAGGCACCCTGTGCATCGGCTCGTGTTCTCTCCAAAGTGATGAGTTGGTAAACTTATCACCTTGATTTCCCGCTTGCCCGATCCTTACGGCGACTTCCCCCTCGACGATGAAAGAGAAGCATGGAGCGCCCCGGCCCGACCGCCTCGACAACGCCCCGGCCCGTTTTGGTCCTCGATTTCGGCTCGCAATACGTTCAGCTCATTGCGCGACGGGTTCGTGAACGTCACGCATTCGCCCGGATCGTCCGCCATGACATCTCGGTCGAACGGATCAAGGAGATCAATCCGCTGGCGCTGATCCTTTCCGGAGGTCCTTCAAGCGTTTACGAGGCGGGGGCACCGAGGTGCGATCCGGCGATCTTCGACCTCGACATCCCCATCCTGGGGATCTGCTACGGATTGCAACTGGCCTGCGACGCCTTCGGCGGAAAAGTCCATGCGGCTTCCGCTCGCGAATTCGGCCGGGCGGAATGTCGCGTGATCGACGACAAGAGTCCCCTCTTCCACGATGTCCCCGCCGACACCACCGTCTGGATGAGCCACGGCGACCAGATTCACGACCTGGGACCCGACTTCATCCCCCTCGCCCAGACGCCCACCTGCCCGGTCGCGGCCGTCCGGCATCGGAGCCGGAAGTTCTACGGACTCCAGTTTCATCCCGAGGTCTCGCACACGCCGTACGGGGCATTGGTGCTCGGCAACTTCCTGGATCGGATTTGCGGCAATCCTCGCGATTGGACCATGGAAGCGTTCATCGCCCGATCGATCGAAGAGGTCAAGGCGAAGGTTGGCCCGAACGAACGGGTCGTCTGCGGCCTCTCCGGCGGGGTCGATTCGGCGGTCTGCGCCGCGCTGCTCGCGAAGGCGTTAGGCTCCCGCGTGGTTTGCGTCTTCGTGGATAACGGCCTGCTCCGATCCGGCGAACGGGCCGCGGTCTCCGAGACCTTCGGCTCCTGGAACGGAGCCGAGCTTCGGGTGATCGATGCCGAGGCCAGGTTCCTCGACGTGCTTCGGGGAATCGTCGATCCGCAGGAGAAGCGGCGACGGATCGGGCATGCCTTCATCGATGTCTTCCGGGAAGAAGCCCTGTCGATTCCCGGTGCAAAATTCCTGGCCCAGGGGACGCTCTACCCCGACGTGATCGAGAGCGGCGGTGCCCCCGATGGCCCCGCAGCGACCATCAAGATCCACCACAATGTCGGCGGACTCCCCGAAGAACTCGGGTTCGAGCTGATCGAGCCGCTTCGCGACCTCTTCAAGGACGAGGTTCGACGCCTCGGGATCGAGCTGGGGCTCCCCGACGACCTGGTCTGGCGGCATCCCTTCCCGGGCCCCGGCCTGGCGGTCCGCTGCCTCGGCGAAGTGACCGCGCAGCGCCTCGACGTTCTCCGGCAGGCCGATGCGATCTTCCTCGAAGAACTCCGTGCCGCCGGGCTCTATCGGGGGATCGGCCAGGCGTTCGCGGTCCTCCTGCCGGTCC
The DNA here is from genome assembly GCA_937997355.1 of uncultured Planctomycetales bacterium. Classification (GTDB taxonomy): domain Bacteria; phylum Planctomycetota; class Planctomycetia; order Isosphaerales; family Isosphaeraceae; genus CALKTZ01. The sequence goes on from CALKTZ010000435.1 coordinate 1,773, forward strand.
AATCGGTCGGCGTGATGGGGGATGCCCGTACGTACGAGAATGTCATCGCCCTTCGCTCCGTCGACACCGACGACTTCATGACGGCGGATTGGTCGCGGCTCTCGCACGATCTCCTGGGCCGCACGGCAACCCGGATCATCAACTCGGTGAAGGGGGTCAACCGCGTGGTCTATGACGTCACGAGCAAGCCACCGGGAACCATCGAGTGGGAATGATTGCTGGTTTTTGAGAGGGGCGACGCAGCTCCTCGGCATCGCCAACCTGTCTTCGAATTCCGAACTCAAATCTTCAGGAGGTCGGCACATGCAGCGCACGATTCGGGCCGTTTCCGCGCGGACAATGCTCTCGTGTTTGGCCCTCTCGATGGCCCTATCCGCCCATGCGGAGGGCCAATCCAGGACGATCGCCCGTTGCGGCGAAGGCTTCCTCGAAGAAGTCAACGGCTATCGCGTCCTGCACGTCAAGGGAACCCCCTATGCGATGGGTTACCAGCACGGGGCGCTCTTGCGTGACGACATTCGCCAGAGTGTCCGTTATCTCTTCGACGTGAAGGCAAAGGAGATGAAGGTCGAGATGGCGGGGCTCTCCCTCCTCGACCCCAAGAAGGTGATCGCCGGGATCGCCGAGACCCAGCGGAAATACGTCCCCGAACGATTCTTCGAGGAGATGAAGGGGATTGCCGATGGAGCCGGGATGGAAGTCGAAGAGATCATCACAGCCAACTTCATCCCCGAGATGTTCCATTGCTCGGGCTTCGCTCTCTGCAACTCGGCCACTAAAGGAGGGAAACTCTATCATGGCCGAATCCTCGACTACGGCTGCGATTGGCAACTTCAGGATCACGCCATCCTGATAATCGCCGAGCCGACGGGCAGGATTCCGTTCGTCAACGTGAGCTATGCGGGATTTGTCGGCTCGGTCACCGGCATGAACGCCGAGCGAATCTCCGTCGGTGAGATGGGGGGCAAGGGGCTCGGACACTGGGAAGGCATCCCCATGGCCCTCCTCGTTCGGATGGTCCTCGAAGAGGCGGACGACCTCGGACGAGCCATCTCGATCTTCCGGGACAATCCGCGCACCTGCGAATACTACTATGTGATCGCCGACGGCGAGTCGAACAAGGCGGTCGGCATGGAGGCTTCCTGGAACGTCTTCACGCTCGTCGCGCTCGGCGAAAGCAATATCAAACTTCCGCACGCGATCAAGGACGTCGTCGCACTCTCGGCCGGGGACCGTTACGAAGAGCTGGTGAAGCGGATCAAGGCGGGACATGGCACGTTCGACGCGGACTCCGCCCGGCATCTCATGGATCGCCCCGTCGCGATGAAGTCGAACCTGCACAGCGTCCTCTTCGAAACGACCACGACCAAACTCTGGGTCGCCAACGCGAGCAAGGACGGCAAGCCGGCGGCCGATCAGTCGTATCACGCCTTCAACTTCCGCGAATTGCTGCAACGGCAACCGGAGAGCTCGGCCCCCGCATTAACCCCGCCCCCCGCTTCGCCGGTCCGCGTGAACCGATCGGCTCCCTGATCCGCCGCGCAAGAACTCCCTCCGGGATGCTCAATGTAAACGCAACGACCGGGCCGCGGAGAATCGGATTCTCCGCGGCCCGGTCGTTTGACGGAATGCAGCGAGCAGGAGCGAAGCCTTATCTATTATTAAGCAAGACTCATGAACAGCGGAGGGAGAGGATCTCTCAATCGATTACGCGGAAGGCTTCTTATTTCAGGAGGCGGCGGCGAGCCCCCGGGACGATCGCGAAGAGCCCGGCCGTGGCAACCAGGGCGAATGTCGACGGCTCCGGGACGGGTGAAATACCGGGGAGATTACCTGAAAACGCATAAGAGTGGGTCTCGATGGTGCCCGAGAGCGAATTCGCGATCAGGGTGCCGTTCACCTGCCCGGAATTGCCGACCACCGTCGCGTGGGGCGCCAGGATGCTGCCGGGGAACCCCATGTTCGTCAAAGTCAGGGTCGTCGCCTCGTAGAAGTTGAAGAGAACGTGTGTCTGGTCGACTCCGCTGAGGCTAATCCCGAAATTCGTCATCGAGACGTTCGTCCCGCTCACGTTGATCACGATCGTCTGATTCGGGTCATTGGCGGTGATCGAAAAGCCATTGGTTGATGGCTGGGAGAGGTGATCTCCATTGACGTCGAAGACCTGAAGGGCGGTGCTCCCCTGGGCGGTGAGGATGAACTGGCCGAAGCCGTTTTCCACCGTCTGCCCATTGATCGCTTCATTCTTCAAGGTATCCGAGAGGGCGTTGAGATAGCTCTGCGCATCGGTGAAGAAGCTGGGAAGCGTGCCGTTGACCGAGGTCCCGCCGCTGTTGTTATAAACCGCGCCGATGGTCTTCTGGTTCCCATAGAGCACATTGGTCGGGACGGAGCCGCCAACATTGAGCTGGGTGCCCGTCAGGTTGTTGCCGATGATCGCGGAGTACGACGAATAGCCGCTCCCGCTGTTGACGTGGCTCGCCACGGTGAAATTGTTGAATGTCGCGTTATTCCCGACGGCGACCAATCCCCACGAATCGACATTCTGCCGCGTCGAGTCGGTAAAGATAAATTCGTTGAAGAGATTGGCCACCCCGAGATTCCCCGCCTTCGCGGACCCTGCCGTCATCGCCAGGCACGCCAAGCCTAAAACCAAAATCCGAGTCAACTTCATCAAGTTCAATCCTTAACCAGAACAAAAGATTCATGCTATCACGAATGGCGACTCACAATCATCGTAGGCCCAAAAATCCAATCGTGAAGGCCTTCGCATGTGACGATAAAAAAATTTCTGCACGTCGTTGAAAAAAACCATCGGGAACGCGACAGATCAGACAGGTGACTTCCGGCATCCGCCTAACAATTCTGATGATCCGCATAAGATCACTCCGAAGGTCCTGAAGCGGACTCAATACCGCGAACTCTTCTTGAGTGACTTCCGGGCGATGGCCGTCCTGCCGGAACAAGCTATGGGCGAGAAAGCGTCGCCCACTGGCGCGTCGATTCAGGGACGAAGAATCTCAACTCGTGCGGCGAAACCGCCCACGCAGGGCGGGGAGTGAGGCCATAAGACATCCGGAAAGCACCATCGCGATGGAGCTGGGCTCGGGGGTGGCCACGGCGGTCGGCAAGTTTCCCGCGAAAAGGTTGTTCAGCGTCGTCCCCGTTCCGCTGAGGGAGGAGGCGATCAGATTTCCATTGACCTGGCCGTTATTGAAGTTGACCGATGCAAATGGGGCCAGCACGGTCCCCTGGACGGCAACGTTAGTAATCTTCAAGGAGGTGGCTTCGTAGAAGTTGTAGAGGATGTGTGAAGCCTCGATTCCCCCTTTGAGGGTGAAGCCGAAGTTCGCCATCGAGTCGGAGGTCCCGCTGATATTGACGACGACCGTCGAGGTCGAAGGAGCGTCGATCGTGAACTGATTGGCCTTGGAGAGATCGCTCCCCGACAGGTCGAAGACATTCAATTGGCCATCCGTGCCGGAGAGGGTGATGCCTCCCCACTGGATCTTGGTCGTCCCGGTGGCGTCGATCGTCGCGAGGTATTTCGATTCGTCCTGCAAGTAGGATTGGGCCGATGAGAAGAACTCGGTTTCCTTGCCCGAACTTCCACTCCCGCCGCCGTTGTAATAAATGCGGTTGATCGATTTGGATCCGTATTCGGCGTTTCCATAGCCGCTCAAGACCGCCTGGCTGCCGCCCAGATTCCCGCCCACGATCAGCGAGTTCGTGCCCTGGATGTTCGACTTGGTGATGCCGGTCCCGATCGTGAAGTTATTGAACGTCGCGTTGCCCCCGATCGCGACCTGCCCCTGCGTGCTCACATTGGAACGCGTCGAATCATTGAAGATGAATTCGTTGTAGTAGCCGGCGACTCCCAGTGAGCCCGCCTGGCTGGAGGGGACCAAAAGGCCAAGGATGAGAAGGCTCCAGGCCGCGGAGATCCAATGTGTACGTCGCATCGAAAGTTCTCGGTTTGCAGGTCCTCAAGAACCGCTCCGGACCGACGTTGGCCGGGCACAATTCTCGGTGGGCCTGCACCATTTCTACGTCGTGGATTTCCTTCGGTTCCCCGCGAGGAGAGATCCGACGTCGCGGGGCAACGGGCGTCGATCCGAATCAACAACAACTCGAATTTCGCGCCGCGTTCCCGATCGGTGAGCTAGATTGCATCTCGCGACGAGGTCCGGGCCTCGCCCCGATCCGCCCAAGGGCGGGGGAGTTTGCCGCCCGACGATGGGTTGATGGCGATGGTCCCGGAATAAGCCGTTGATTCCACAGGGGCCGGCAAATAGGAGGACATTCCGGAGAGGACGCCTCTTGAAACCGTACTTTTCGCGCGCGAGAAGCGTATAATACGAGGTGATCCTTCGTGCGCGGTGGGGACGAGTCGAGAGGAGTTGGCCCATGTCGCTAGGGACGCAAACCCAATCGTACGGCAAGCTGCTGGATTACGAGCAATTCATCGATCACCAGCTTGACCGCACCCGTGCACGGATCAAGATGACCGACGTCGCGACGGCCTCGTTGATTCTCCTCGGGGGATTTTGCGCCACGCTGCTCGTCGAGGTCATCCTCGACCACTTCATCGGGCTCCCCATCTGGTTCCGTCGGATCATCCTGCTCGCGGGTGTGATCGCCGCCGGGGTTTTCACGGTCCTCCGCATCGCCATTCCATTGCTGGGGCGGATCAATGGGATCTACGCCGCCAAGACGATCGAGAATACCGATTCCGCCTTCAAAAACAGCCTGATCAATTATCTCGAGCTTCGCCGGCATCGGGAAATCATGCCGAAGTCGATCATGGCGGCACTGGAGACGCGCGCGGTCAACGACCTCAGCCTGGTCGAGGTCGAAAACGCCGTCAATCAGAGCGCCTTGATTCGCGCCTCGTACATCCTCTGCGGGATCATCGTGGCCTTCTGCCTGTACGCTCTGTTCACTCCCAAGAGCATCCTGGATTCCACGAAGCGGGCGTTTCTCGCGGACGTCGTCCGGCCCACCAACACCCAGCTCAGGAATATCAAGCCGGGCAATCATGAGGAAGTCGCCGGGGCGTCGGTCACCTTCTCCGTCGAGGTTGTCGGGACGATCCCCCAAACCGTCACGCTCCATTCCAGTATCGACGGCGGTAAATTCTTCGGTGCCAAGGAATTCAAGGCGGGCAAGAACACCTTCGACCCTTGGCTGCTCACCCTGAACAATGTCCAGCAAAGTTTGGATTACTACCTCACCGCGGGAGATGCCGAGTCGCTCCGCTATCATCTTGAAGTCCTCCCGGCACCGATGGTGAATTCGATCTCGATCGACTATCAATTCCCCAAATACACGGGGGTCCCTCCTCGATTGAATGTGGAGGGGGGCAATGTCGAGGCGATCGAAGGAACAATCGTCACGGTTCACGCCCAAACCAACGAACCGGCGAAAGCCGCGACCCTCAACCTCCTCAACTCCAACCCGATCGACATGGAAGTGGCTCCCGACGACGCGACGAGCCTGAAAGGGTCGTTCCGCGTGGATAAATCGGGCAGCTACACCATCAATTTCCGGACCACCGGGGGCCAGGCGAACCCAACGCCGGTCGTCTACGACATCATCGCCATCCCGGATCGGCCCCCGACCGCGAAGTTCGTGGTCCCCAACCTCCCGAAAATCAAGTGGCCCAGCAATGTGAAGCTGAACCTGCTGGCGGAGGCTTCCGACGATCACGGCGTGAAGGACGCCACCCTGTTCGTCGGTCAGGGGAACGAACGGCTCGTTTCCAAGAATCTGCTGGAAAACCTCCCGAGCAAGCCGGAAACCCAGGTCAAGGAATCGCTCGACCTGGCCGAGCTTCGGGTTCAACCCGGCGCGGTCCTCCATTACTGGCTCGTCGTCCGAGACAATCGCGAGCCGATGCCGAACTCCTATCAGACGACCAAGCAATTGATCGAGGTGATCGAACCGGTCAAACCCGAGGCCAAGCAGAACATCGAAGAAAAGCAGCGGCAAGAACAGGCCGAGCACGAGCAAGCCGCGCCCATGAATGATCAGCCCCCGCAGGGGGCCGAGGAGCCGCCCCAGCCAAATCCCGAGAATCCCGATGCCCAGCAGGGACAGGACCCGATGGGCAATCAGGACGAGAACCAGAACCAATCTCCCGCCAACGATCAGCAAAATCCGAATAACCAACAAGATCAGCCGAGATTTGGCGAAACGCTTCGCACGCCGGAACATCGCCAGATCGGTCCGGATTCGCAAGATCCCCGGGCACTCCAAAACCCGGTGGATAACCCCGACCAGAACACCATCAACAAGATTGATCAGGCGCTCAAAAAGCGGGAAGCAAACTCCCAGAAGAATGGCGGCGCCCAGGGGCAGGCAGGAAATTCCGGGCAGGCCGATCCGAATCAGGGCTCTCAAGGCCAATCGAACGCAAATAACCAGCAACAGAATAATTCGGGACAATCCGACAATTCGGCGGCGGATCGCTCCTCCCGTCACCGCCCCGATCAGGAAAAGAATTCCGAGACTTCCGGCCAAAACAATGCTGGCAACCCTCAATCGGGGGGATCGTCCCAGGGCCAAAAGGGCCAAGGCAAATCGCAAGATCCGTCAAACCAGGTCCAGCGCGCGAATCGCGAGAACGGCCAGCAGAACTCCCCCTCGAACTCGCAATCCCAGGGGCAATCGTCGTCCGCCGGGGGTAATCAATCGACGCAATCCGGCAAACAAGGACCACAAACTGGAAAACAGGATCAGGCCAATACGAGTGGCCAGAATCGCGATTCTCAGACAGGTTCCGAATCTCGCGAGCAGGGCAAGGGCAACGACGACCAATCCGACTCGAAGGGAGAGTCGAGCAAGCAGCCGTCAAATTTGAACAAGTCGGCCTCTCGGGGCGCCCAATCGAAACAAGGCAATTCCGGCCAGTCGAATCAAGGTGGCACTGAGAAAGGGACTCAGGCCGATTCGGCCCAGTCGGAGAATTCCGACAAGAACGGCGAGTCGGATAATGCTGGCAAGAATGGAGAAAAGGATCAGTCCGGAGATCGCTCGACAAAAACCGGGGAGCGATCGCAGGCCGGTCAACAATCTCAGAAGGATGGGCAGCAATCCAAGAACAGCGGACAGCAGTCGCAGAATAGTGGGCAGCAATCCCAGGGTGGGCAATCCCAGACCAAATCTGGGGAGCAATCGCAGAACAGCGGACAGCAGTCGCAGAACAGCGGACAGCAATCCCAGAACAGCGGACAGCAATCCCAGGCCGGTCAGCATTCGAAAAAAGGACAGAATCAGCCTTCAGGGAATCAGCCCGGTGCAAAGACGGGCGACTCGATGAACGGTGATGAC
>CALKTZ010000436.1 GCA_937997355.1 uncultured Planctomycetales bacterium
CGAGCGCCTTGAGGGTCTCGATCAGGACGGCGGTCTGGATGGTCATGTGGAGCGAGCCGGTGATGCGCGCGCCCTTGAGGGGCTGCCGCACGGCGTACTCCTCGCGGATGGCCATGAGGCCGGGCATCTCGGTCTCGGCGATGGCGATCTCGCGGCGGCCCCAGGGGGCGAGCGAGATGTCGGCGACGTGGTAGTCGGTGAAATTCGTCGTCGCGGGCTTCTTCAAAACGGCGGTCACGTTCAAAGTCTCCGATCAAAACGATGAACGGGCGCCGTTGCACGGGGAACATCCGCCTCGGCGAGCCTGGCAGGAACGCTCATGCGTGCCGTCGCAGCGCCCCTCGACGAGGTGGTACGGTGATTCTCTAGGCGAGGTCCCTCGGCGGGACCGATTTCCGAATCCATTTATTCATAACAAACCAAATGGATTGGAGACAAGCTGAGGGGAAATGGCATCCAGAGGCCTGCCTCGAACAAAGCATAGATCATCGATCAGGAACGGTCCATTTCCCGGAAGATTGGCATGATTCAAGGGGGCTTGCAGCCAAATGGACACAGGTCGCAACGGCTGAGTGATGAAACGTACGATCGTCGTCGGGATGCCGTTCGACATGCGTGCGATTATATCAACGCCGCCTCGCCGTTTCAACGATCGAGCATGTGACTATCACGGCAAAACGTCGGACGACAATACCTAGATTGCCTAACTTCCGAGAAGTTTCCGGGTCAGCTTCGGCGTGGTTTCCGTACTCGCCAGATAGTTGGTGTCGCCGCTGTACAGAATAATCAACGATTTTTTGAGTACGGCGTTGGCTTTGACGTTTAGCGTTGTGTTCCCGTCGGTAAGCGTAGACGTCCCGATGACCTTTTTTCGGAACATGAACCGCACCGTGCCGCCGGGAATGTCGCCCGCTCTCGTGTCGTCAATCGACACATTCAGAAGGATCGAGATCAGCTTCTTCCGCTTCTTGCGGGACATAGTGGTGAAGACGAGATGCGCGACAGCTCGATCGACCGACTCGGCGATCGCACCCGACGTCGTGCCATTAATGTTGGAATTGCCGTTGAAGCTCGCCGTGATCGAGTGCGATCCGACTCCCAGACTCGATGTGGAGAATGTCGCGTGGCCCGATTCGTCCATGCTCGCGGAGCCAATCGGCGTGCTGGCATCGAGGAATGTCACGACTACCCCGGCCGTCCCCGCGCCGGGTGTGAGCGTCGCCGTGAAAATGATCGGCTGCCCATAGACCGTCGATCCGCCAGACGAGGTCAGCGAGAGGGACGGCGTTGCCATGGAGATGGTGAAGTCGGTGAATGAGGAGGACGCTTTATAGTTGGCGCTCCCCGCGAAGGTCGCGAGCACGGTGTACGAACCTGCGTGACTCGGGGCGTCCGGCAAAGGCGAGAGGCCGTTAAGCGATGCGAAACTGTAGAATGCGCCCGCATAATACGTGAGTGTCGGAGCAACGCCTTCAAGGCTTGACATTTCTGAGCTACCGACTGTAGCGACCGATGCCACGGCGGGAAAAGCCATACCGTTGAAAGTTCCGCCTGGATTGGTCACATGCACCGCGACCGCTGCCTTCATGACCTCGAGCGCACTCAGGGATGATCGCGCCGGGAAGACCCCATCCCCGGTGTACTCATATTCGATTTCGTAGGGCGATCCCGAGACGGGTAATTTCGAGGTGTCGAACGTCGCCGAGAACGAGCCGTCCGCCTGGATCGTGGCGTTGTGCGTTACTCCGGCGAGACGGATCGAGACCGGTTGCCCAACGGGTGCTCCCGCCCCCGCTGTGATCACACCGGCGAGTTCCACCTGCTTTGTGCCGTACACGATGCTGCGGCCTGACACCCAGGAAAAGGCGAAGGGAGCATGTTCGGCAGGCTGGAGCTGAAACGCCCCGATATCGGGAGTCGGCGAATCGAGCGGCAAGCCCCGCTGATCGGTCGTCACTCCGGCGACCGCCGTGCCGGCGCCGACAGCCGGGCTGGTCGACAGGAGGGCCATGGTCTTCGTGGGTCCGCCGCGATCGGCCAGAGGTAACAATCCCAGGCCGCCGAGATTCGAGAGGACGATATTCCCTTGATCGCCGTCCTGGATGCCTCCCGAACCTCCCGTGCCGACCAGATTATGAGACGCCGCAATGGGTTGTGTAGAGAATGGCTTCTCGATATCACTCGAATCGCCGGAGCTTAGTCTGTTGCCGGCGACGATCGTGTTCGTGAGTGTCGCCGACGTGTTCTGAACGGTGAGCCCGCCGCCGTTGAAGGTAGCTGAATTGCCGCTGATCGTATCTGAGGTGAGTGTAAGAATCGCATACTCGTTGTGCAAACCGCCGCCCGACCATGCTTCGTTGTCGGCGATGGTCGAGTTAAGGATCGTCAATTCGGGCGTCCCATTCGAGAGGTTTGTCCAGTTGGAGATTCCTCCTCCACGCCCTACGTCCGAGTTGACGTCATTGTTGCTGATCGTACTGCTAACGACCGTACAGATCCCCATATTGGAGATTCCCCCGCCAAAGTGATCGGCGTGGTTGCCATCCAGGGTGACAGAATCGATATCGAGGGTGCCGGAGTTATAAATCCCACCGCCGTAAGCAGGATGCGAGAAACCCAATGCCTCGTTATCGTGGAACGTGCTTCGTGTGATCGTCCCATTTCCCAGGCTCGCGACACCGCCACCATAATTGTCGGCGTGATTGCCGTCGAATGTGCTCGTCTCGATCGAGAGCGAGGCCGTGCTGTAGATTCCGCCCCCCTGGGCCGTGAACAGGACGGGCGAACTTGCGACGTTTCCATTGAAGGTGCTGCCGGTAACCGTCAGCGTCGACTGGCTCGAAATCCCGCCACCGACAGTGGCATGATTCGCCTGAAAGGTGCTCATGTCGATGACCAGTATGCCGTGATTTATGATAGCACCTCCCTCGCCATACGTATCCGCATCGAAGTTGCCCGCGACGTTGGAATCGAAGAGGCAAGACTCAATCGTGGCGGTCGCGCCGAAGGAGTTATCAAGACCCCCGCCCATGGAAGCGGCGATGTTTCCGCGGATCGTGCAATCGGTGAGGGATAGGGAGCCTTGATTGAAAATTCCACCTCCCGCGGCACTATTCCCCA
>CALKTZ010000437.1 GCA_937997355.1 uncultured Planctomycetales bacterium
GGCCGGGTTTTTGAGTCGCGTCGGCTGAGGCCGGCGAAAGGCAAGGCATGCCGGAAGTCATCGTCAACTTGAGAGATCACGTCGAGGAGCTTGCGGTTCTTGGAAATCGGGACCAGAACATCCGGCAGGTTCGGGATGCCCTGGGCGTTCGCCTGGTGGCGCGGCATGGCGAGCTCCGGATCGAGGGGAATGAGGAGCGAACGGACCAGGCCCGCAAGGTGATCGAGGGGCTGCGGTCGATCCACCGGCTGGGCCGCGACGTGCTCTCCTCGGATGTTGCCCGGCTCCTGGACGAGCACCGGCGTTCTTCCGAACTCGACTTCTCCGATACCCTGGAGATCCGGGAAGGAAACCGGCTGGTTCGCCCGAGGACGGACGGCCAGGCCCGCTATCTCCAGTCCCTGCGGCAGAATGAGCTGGTCTTCTGCATCGGCCCAGCAGGCACCGGGAAGACCTATTTGGCGGTGGCCATGGCGGTTTCGCTCCTGCGACGAGGCAGGATCAAGAAGATCGTCCTGGTGCGCCCGGCCGTGGAGGCGGGGGAGCACCTCGGCTTCCTGCCCGGCGACCTGGAGGCGAAGATCAACCCCTATCTCCGGCCGCTGCTCGACGCGTTGCACGACTTGATGAATTACGATCAGATTCGCAGGTATACGGAGCATGATCTCATCGAAATTGCTCCGCTGGCCTATATGCGAGGGCGAACACTCAATGATGCCGTGATCATCCTTGACGAAGGGCAGAACACCACGATTCCGCAGATGAAGATGTTCTTGACTCGCATGGGCCAGGATGCTCGAATCGTGGTGACCGGCGACGTCACGCAGGTGGATCTCCCCCCGGAGATCCCGAGCGGACTCGCCGACGCTGTCGAGAGATTGAAGGACGTTCCCGGAGTCGGCGTCGCGTATCTCGACCGCTCCGACATCGTTCGGCACCCGCTGGTGCAGGCCATCGTCGATGCCTACGAAGAGCCCGGCTCGATGAGGGAATCCCGCAACCCGCCGGCCGTCGAACCTCCCGAAGTCCGTGCGGCCTCCGAATGATCGTTCGGAGGATGACGACGGACCCATGCCCCGAGAAGAGTGTTCAAGATTCCGGCCGATGCGCGCATCTTCCTAGATCTAATCGCCTTCCAGGCCAAGGTTGACGGAGCACAGACGATGAGCCCGTTCCTTGCATTCGCCCGGCGTCGCATCGCCACCCCCTGCATGACGTGCCCTGATCTGCGCGTCCATGCTGTCTCGAAAGACATCCATGAGCACCGGTAAACGCCGATCCAGGCCCGTTCGGGTTCAGCTTCGGCCCGCGTTCCAATCTCCCCTTACACAAGACAGGCTGGCCAGACAACGAGATCGTCTCACTCGGCTGTCGATCGTGGCGCTCGCGTTCGCGGCCACGGCGCTCGTCGTGCATGGGACCGGCACCCCCTTCTCCTACCGGCTGGGGCAGAAGCCCGACCGGGAAATCCGGGTCAACGTCAAGGAATTCCGGATCCCGAATCAGACCCGCACCAGCAATGAGCGTCAGGCTGCCGCCGACCAGGTCCCCCCTTCGATGATCAACGATCCCGCGCCGATCATCGACCTCGCGGATCGGCTCGAAGATTTGACTGTCGCGGTGTCGAAGGCCTCCTCCTTCGAGGCCCTCCCCGAAAACATGCGGGTCTTCTGGAAGCTCCGCCCCGAAATCTTCCTCGACCTCAAGGCGGCGACCGACACGCCGGAACGCCGCGAGAGCCTGGAGCAGCAGATCGACAAGGCGTTCCGCCCGCTGATCGCCCAGGGGGTCCTCGGGCCGGACGCGCTCCCCCGGAGCGAGGAGTCGAGCCGTACCCTCGCGGTCCGCCTCGCCAGGCCGACCGGCCCCGGCCCCGCGCCGACCATGGTGATCCCTCGCGAGCGCGTCACCCCCGAGCGAATCGTGAAGACCGACGGGGCGATCTTTCAGGGGTTCGTCTCCTCGTTCGGCGATCCCCGGATCGGGCCGATCCTCTTCGCCCTCATCGCCGATAAGCTGGCCGGCACGCCGACCCTCACCTACGAGGCGGAGCCGACCTCCCGGCAGCGCGAGGCGGCCCGCGCGCGTGTCCCCGACCGCGACGACACCTACATGCGGGGGGATGTCCTCGTCGAGCAGGATCAGGTCATCGAGGCGGGGGTCGCCGCGATGCGGACCGGCGAGCGCGTCCGCCGCGCGTTGGGGATTCTCTGCCTGGTCGGCAGCCTGTTCGTGCTGACCTGCTACTACGTCTGGCGTCACGAGCGGCGGATCGCCACGGACGTCGGCAAGATCGCGCTCATCTGCGGCCTCGTCGTCACGTCGATGGGGGCCGTCCGGCTTCTCACGACGCAGCCCTGGCATGCCGAATTGGCCCCCGTCGCGATCGCCGCGATGATCCTCGCGATCGCCTTCAACCCGAACTTCGCGCTGATGTCGACCTTCTCGCTCTCGATCCTCACCTGCCTCGCCTCGGGGACCGGGCTCTCGCACTTCCTCGTCCTGATGGGGGGGACCGCGGCCGGGGTCCTCTCCTTGAACGAGGTCCGAACCCGGACCAAGCTGATCAAGGTGGGGGGGACCGCGGCCATCTCCTACTTCCTGATGACCTGGGCCACCGGATTCTGGTTCGACCAGCCGATCGACCTGATCCGCTACGACAGCTTCTGGCGTGCCGGCTGGGGGCTGATGGCGGGCTTCTTCCTCGGCGGCAGCCTGCCGTTCCTCGAAAATGCGTTCGGGATCATGACCGGCATCAGCCTCCTGGAACTGGGGGATAATACCCACCCGCTCCTCCAGGAGCTGGTCCGTCGCGCGCCCGGGACGCACAACCACTCGATCACCGTCGGCGCGATCGCCGAGGCGGCGGCCGAGCGGATCGGGGCCAACGCCTTGCTCGTCCGGATCG
>CALKTZ010000438.1 GCA_937997355.1 uncultured Planctomycetales bacterium
GGTCGGTTTCGGAACAAGGGCGGAAACACCCGGCCGGCGGATCCGCCGGCCGGAGATCCCGCATCTTGATTGAGCGTGGTTCTTGTATCCTAGATGCGCCCGGAGCCGAGAGCAATCCGGTTCTCAGAGATATCCCAGATCTTCGAGGCGCTGCTGGATCGCAGCATCCTCCTCTTCGGAATAACCCGAACCGTATCCATTGAGCACCTCGGCCGGCGTTTCCGATGTCGCGGCCCAGGGACTCTGACTTGCGTCGGATCGGGCCGAGGATTCGAGCATCGCGTCGAGCACGCGCCCGTCCATGTCGCCCGGGACGGGAATCCCCAGGAGTTGGAGGACGGTCGGGGCGATGTCGAGCAGATTGGCATCGGGGGGGATCGAGCCCGGTTGGATCGAAGGCCCGGAGGCGATCAGGATGCCCTCCAGCCGGTGATCCCCGGTCGGACCGAAGGCCGGCGACACCAGCCGATTCGTCGTGAAATCGTGCAGGCCGATCGTCCGGTACGCCCAGTCCTTCAGGACCACCGTGAGATCCGGCGCCAGGTGAGAATGAGGCCCCTCGTAAAGCTCCGAGCTCTCGTAGATCCGCTCGACCAGGGGTTCGCCGGTCTCCGGGTGGGGGATCTTGAAGAGGGCCTCCTTCAAGGCGTCGATCAGCACCCTCGCATCCTCGGGCTCGACCGCGCCTTGCGGCTGGCGGCCCTTCAGATTCAGGAAGATCTGGCCGAAGTTCCCCTGGGCATACGCCCTGGTGCGCGACCAATCGATGTGGCGCCGCGAGAGGAAGGTGGACTCTCCGAGCCGATCCAGGAAGCTATCCTGCTTCCCGCGGAATCGGGAGACGCGGTGGTCGGCCATACCTAGCCGTTGCATCAGGTTGTAGACCCATTCCGGGGTCAACCCTCGCCTGTAGAACCAGTGCTTCTGCTTGACGTAGAACGAATCCTGGAGCGCGATGAATCCTTGCTCCAGGAGCCAGACGTTGAAGTTCACATAGTGGGTGATCGGCCCGAAGCCGTGGTCGCTCATCACCAGGACCGTGGCGTCGTCGGGGATCTTCGCGAGGATGCGTCCCATCCCTCGATCGAGCGTCTTCCAGAACTCGATGTAGCGTTGACGCAGCGCGGCAACTTCCTTCTCGCGTCCTTTCGCTTCGGGATGGGCCGCATCCCAGATGTGCCAGAGTTCATGCTGAGAACGGTCGATGGCCATCAGGTCGAACAGGAACAAATCCCATTCGCAGCGATCCATCAAGAACTCGATCGCCTTCAGGTTCTGTTCGAGGAAATCGTCGAGGTCGTCGAGGACCGCCGATTCGTTCCCGCCGTCGTGGATCTTGGTCGCCCAGGCCCGATAAGGCTTGCCGAGGTGGGCTTCCAATTCCGCGAAGAGCGTGGGGTCGGTCGAGAAATCGGCGGCATTGGCCGGGCTCAAGAAGTCCCCCAGGAAGAAGCCGGGGAAATTCGCCTTCGGCCGGGGGGGATAACTCATGGGGATGGCCCCCATCACGGTCTTCTTGCCGTGCTGACCGGCGATCTCCCAGATCAGGTTCGACTGGATCGCGCGGGAGGAGTTGACCCGCCCCTTCAGGGGATCGTGGCCGTGCTCCACGAACTCGAAGATTCCATGCTTGCCGGAATTCTTGCCTGTCATGATGCTGGTCCAGGCAACCGGACTGAGCGGCGGGAAGACCGAGTTCAAGGTCCCGGACGCTCCCTTTTCCTTCAAACGGGCGAGGTTCGGCAGATGCCCATCACGGAGGAGAGGCCCGAGCATATCCCAGGTTGCGCCATCGAGACCGAGCAGAAAGACCTTGTTCGCCAT
>CALKTZ010000439.1 GCA_937997355.1 uncultured Planctomycetales bacterium
GCGCTCGACTCTCCGACCACGACCAGATTGACATCATCCCGCGAACCCGCCGCCTCCGGGCTCACTCGCAGATTGGAGTCGAATCCGGGCATGCGATGTTGCCACGCGAGCCGGCTCCGCGCCAGCAGTTCGCAGCCGACCAGGCAAATCGCGAGAGCCCCCCACAGGAGCGTAACGCGCGCACAAAATCGCCGGATTCCGCCGTGAGGTCGGGAGAAGGAGAGCAATCCGATCAGGCCAATACCCGCGACGGGGAAGGCCAGAACGACCATGGGATAGACGTCAAGGAAGTGTTCGAATCCCGCCATCCGGATCGGCTTCCAGTCGACGGAACGGGTCCACTTCGTACCCCATCGCGCGGCCGTGAGTGCCGCGAGCAGGAGAATGATCGTGCTCGCGATCCGGAACGAAACCCGCCTTCGCCTGCATGGTCGAAGTTCTTCCGCCGAGAACGCCTCGTTGACTGCCACCATCCTGGAAGCCCCCATCCCCGAGTATCTCCTTGAGGCGCTGATCATACTGATTCTCCTCGAAAGCGGGGAGAGACGTGACTTCTCCTGGTCGGCCCGGCGATCGATCGCTAGACTGTGATCCCGATACTCAGAGGTTCGGATGCCGCCCTGCCCTCAAGATGGAATTGAATTCGTTCATGGCCAGGACCGTTGTTCGCGATTCTTTTGATGATCCCTTCGGGTTCCTGTTCGTCTCGATCTCGGAGCTGACCGACCGGATCAAGTCGACGCTCGAAGGCGACTTCGCCGAGGTGGCGGTCGCAGGCGAACTCTCGAATGTCTCGCGCCCCAAGTCGGGGCATGTCTATTTCAGCCTGAAGGATCAGGGGGCCTCGATCCGGGCGGTGATGTGGAAGAGCGACGCCCAGCGGCTCGACTTCGACCCCGTCGATGGGCTGGCGGTCCGCGCCCTCGGCCGGTTGACGGTCTACGCCCCGAGGGGCGACTATCAGATCGTGGTCCAGGCGATCGAGCCCGAAGGGATCGGCGCGATGGTGCTGGCCTTCCGCCGGCTCCACGCACGGCTCGCGGCGGAAGGACTCTTCGACCCCGCCCGCAAGAGGACCCTCCCGAAATTCCCGCGTCGCGTCGTGATCGTCACCAGCCCGACCGGCGCCGCGGTCCGCGACTTCCTCCAGGTGACGGGAAGGCGATGGCCCTTCACGGAGATCCTGATCGCCCCGGCGAAAATGCAGGGGATCGGCGCCCCGCACGAAATCGTCGAGGCGATCGATCTGGCGAATCGCGTCGACGAGGCCGACGTGATCGTCCTGGCCCGAGGCGGCGGCAGCGCGGAGGATCTCTCGGCCTTCAACGAGGAAATCGTGGTGCGGGCGATTGCCAACTCCGGGCTCCCGGTGATCTCGGCCGTCGGCCACGAGATCGATATCACCCTGGCCGATCTCGCCGCGGACAGGCGGGCCCTGACCCCGAGCGAAGCGGGCGAGCTTTGCGTGCCCGATCTCCAGGAGATCGCCATGCATCTCGACCGCCTCGCCGAGCGACACAACCAGGCGGGGCAGGGTTTGATTCGCGATGCCAGGGAACGACTCGCTCGGCTCCGCGACCGGATGGACCGATCCTTCCGATCGATCCTCGAACAGCAACGGCTTCGCCTGACCCGGATGGGGGCCAGCCTCGACGCGTTGAATCCGACCTCGGTCCTCGCGCGTGGGTACAGTTTGACGTTCAGGGCCGACGGCAAAACCTTGATCCGAAGCAATACTCAAGTAAGCCAAGGTGATGTCCTCGTGACTCGGCTCGCCGAGGGAGAGTTGATCAGCCGCGTGGAGGAAGCTCGATGAATTCGGAATCGAATCGCGATCAGGCCGAGAAGGAAAACGAACTGGATCTTGCCTTCGAAACGGCACTCGACCAGCTCGAAGGAATCGTCGCTGGCCTGGAGCGTGGCCAACCCGAGCTGGCCACAGCCCTCGCCAACTATGAGCGAGGCTTACATCTGCTGAATCATTGCCATTCGATCCTCGACCGGGCCGAGCGGAGCGTGAGCCTCCTCACCGGCGTTGCCGACGATGGAACGCCCCTATCAAATCCGTTCGATGCCACGGCGACGGCTCAGCGGAAGAACGGATAGGGTCCGGTTCAGCCCGACATCCGACCCTTCCGGGCTTCCTGGCCGACTCGGTTGACGACCTCCATCGGTGTTCTAGCTTTCCTCCGGGCAGACTCCCGAAAAACACCGAACCAGGGTTCGTGCGGACCCTATCAACCGAGCCTGGAGCGAGCAGCCATGGGTAAGATGTTCAACTGCGTTATCATGTGCGGCATTCTCGCATCGGCCTTGGGCGATGGGGCAAGAATCGCCCAGGCCGCCGACCAGGAAGGGGTGCCCCCTTATCTCAAGATCGTTTCGCCCGCGGTCAAGCCCGCGACGGCCAGGGCGGTCGCCGAGCAGAATATCCTTGCCCTCGACACCGGCATGCTCTCGATCTACCAGAACGCGCTCGATAAATATAAGCGGAACATCCGCGACGAGGTGCCGATCATCCTGGCCCTCTTCAGCGAAACCGGCGGCCGCTGGATCCTCTATCGCCCGGGCCGGGAGCCGCTCGAAGCCCCGCCCGTGCCGATCGTCTATGCCCTGGCCAAGTCGGTCTCGCACAGCAGCATGGCCATCTATCAGATCGTCGCCCCCTATCTGAGCAATCCCGCCGATCCCTCGTGGCACGCCCCCATGGCGGCCTATCGGTCCCAGATGAAATCCGCCCTCGCGGGCCTGGACCATCTCGAATTGACGTCCGAAGATCGCGAGGTGCTCGGGGCCATTCTGACCAACAATGTCGCGTTCATGGATCGCTGCCTGGAGAAGCACACATTCACTCTCGATGATCTGAACGCCTTCACCCGGGCGTTCGGGCCGTATGTCCATCGCTCCATCGCCATCGCGGCGAACGCCCAGGTGGGGCACTGGATGAGCGTCATGGACGGCTGGAAGAAACTCCTGGGCGACGACTGGGAGAAGACCTACGCCGCCACGAACTCCCTCTACGTCACCCGCCAGAACAACATCATGTTCACGATCCTGGCTCAATACATGGGCAAGAAGACATTCAACAGCCGGCTCCTGCTGCTGGAGACCACCTCCTTCACGACCACGCCCGATCAGATGCTCGACCTCCTCTCGCGCATCATCTCAGACCGGGCGCTCGGGAAGGTCTTCTTCCGAGATTACTACCTGATGGATTTCGAGCTGGTCGGCAGCGGGGCGCGCAAGGCGGTCGCCCTGGAAGTCGCCAAGCGATCGATGGAGCCGGTCCTCCCCCCGCTCGCCCCATTCAACAGCACCGCATGGCCCTGGAGGACCGACCCCAAGAGCGGCCAGGGTCCGGCGACGCTTGAAGACGTCAAGTGAACCGGATTATCGGCTGGAACAGATTCCGGTCACATTCACGCCGCTGCCGATGATCAGGTCGTTGGTATAGGCCCAGTCATAGAGTCGGCCATTCTTCGCCGGGGGAAGCTCGGCGATCTCCCCGAAGCCTTCCTGTTCGAACCAGGATGACAACTCATCGACGGTATGGTGCGACTGATACTTCGGGGCGTACCAATCGAAGTTGTCGCAGACTCTCAGCGTCCAATCGGGATGATTCGAGAAGTTCGCGAGCTTGTTGACCGTGCGGTTGACGACGGGGATGCTCCCCATCACGCCGAGCCCCGCGCAGAGCGGCTCCAAAACCCGGGCCGGCATCCGCGTGGTGACGGCGCGCAGCCCGGAGTTCATCACTTCCTGGATGAAGGTATTCTTCCGATAGAGCCACACCGAGAGCCTGCCGCCGGGCTTCACCCTGCGTGCGATCCGCGCGAACGCGCGACGGGGATCGGGCGTGTGGTGGAGCACGCCGATCGAAAAGACGAGGTCGAAGGCGGACTCGGCCACGGGAATGTCGAGCAAATCCCCCTGAACGATCTGCACGTTGGGCATCTCGGCACAGAGCGAGGCGGCCTTTTCGACGGCCGAGCTTAAATCCACCCCGACGACCGCCCCCCCGTGTCGTCCCGCGACCGAGCTATACCGCCCGCCGCCGCATCCGGCATCCAGGATTTTGAGCCCCTTCAAACCGGCGGGGCGAACCCCGGTCTTGGTGAGGAAGATCGATTCATCTTCCTCGATCCGCTGCACCTCGTAGCGATTCCATTGCCGGCCGAAGCTGGCCGAATAGCCCTCACCGGCGAGCCGGGGGACTTTGCCGATCACCGGATAACGGGAGCCGCATCCGAGGCAATCGAGCGAAGGTTCGGCCTCCTCGCGCAATGTCAGCGAGCCCCGGCATTTCGGACACCGAACGAGCGAAAGCAGCTCCCTGTTCATGAACACCCACTCATCGCTAGTCTAAGGGGAAAGGGGCCAACCCGGACGGGAGACGCGCCCCTCGGAGTCATCCGAACCCGGGCTTCGATCCGCTCCCGACTGACTCCGCAAGCCAAGATCGGACGAGGACACGTGTACGATTCCCGAATTCGAGACGTCGAGTATCGCATTCAATCGCTTTGCCGAAAACTGGGGACATCCTGGGTCGTCGCCGTTTCGGGCGGGAGCGACAGCGTCGGGCTCCTCAGGCTCCTCCACGATTTCGCCGCGCCGCTCGGCTTGCATCTCTCGGTCGCCCACCTGAATCACGGAACGCGCGCCGAGGCCGCGCAGGCCGACGCCGACCTCGTCGCCGGATTGGCCGACTCGCTCAAGCTTCCCTTCGACCTCGGCCGATGGCGACCGACTCGCTCCGCGCATTTCGAAGTGGATGCCCGGCGCGCCCGATACGCCTGGCTGACCGAGATCGCCAGGGCGCGTGAGGCGGCCGTTGTCGCGGTGGGCCATACCTCCGATGACCAGGCCGAAACGATCCTCCATCGGATCCTTCGAGGCACGGGAACGCGCGGCCTCGCGGGCATCCCCGAAACGCGAACGCTCGCAAACGACCCGCCGATCAACCTTGCACGCCCTCTCCTCGGCATGACTCGCCAGGGAATTCGCGACTATCTGGCCCGGATCGGCCAGGACTTCCGCGAAGACGCGAGCAACGAGGACACGACCCGAACCCGCTCGCGAATCCGCCACGACCTCATCCCCAGGCTCCGGGCCGATTACAACCCTCGGATCGTGGACGCCTTGAACCGTCTCGGGCAGCTCGCCGCCGCGTCGAACGAGCTGATCGCGGATCGCCTCGCCGAACTCGAAGCCACGACAATCCTTGAGGCGAACATTCGGCGCGTCCTGATCGACCGGCGAAACCTCGGGTGCGTGAACACGTTCCTGGGAATCGAGCTGATTCGACGGGCCTGGGGCCGGGCCGGCTGGCCCGAACGGGAGATGTCGACCGCCCACTGGGAACGGCTGCACGCCTTTGCAAGTCGGGACGTGCGACGTTCCCGGATGTCGATCGGCTCGGGCATCGATGCCAGCCTCGTGAGGGATCACCTGGTTCTCACCCGGTTGGACCAAGCATGATCGGCAGATTACTGGATTTGGAAAGGCTACAAGAAAGCTGTGATCTACGCTTAGCTTGCGGCCCAAATGGGCGGACAATTGGATCTCGGGGCGCTTTATTTACCAGTGAATAATTTTATTGACCCTTGAACCTAAAACGATACTATAGATGATGTGAGTCTGGAGCGCCGGTCGAGGGTTCAGGTTAGCCTGATCGCCGATGACAACCGGCCCATCCAGGCTCGCATCAATTCAAGATGGACGTTGTCGTCCGGGGCCTTTCGTAGGCCGTTTCTTCAAATTCTGCAGACTCATTCTCCTCTTGGGTTTCGGTGTTCGTTGCCTGCGCAGTTCGGATGCTGTTTTGGGTCTCCAGAACCAGGCACTGTATTTCTCCAGGTGTTGCGTGATCGTCGAGTCGTGGAATTGCTTCCAGAAACCCGGATCCATCCTCTCGACCCCGAAGGGCTGCAATGCCCGCGATAGATAATCCCTGACCGCGAGCTTCGCAGGTTTACTCGATGGGTTCAGTTGCTGGTAAAGACATCCCGTCAGCAGATCGCAGAGTTGCAAGCACTGATTAGCATCCTTCCATGAGTCGGTGTGTTGAAACTCGGCGATATAGGGATTCTGGCCCTCGTAATTCTCGGTGAACCGGGACCTGAGATGGCTAACCACATCGTATCCATACATAATCCTAAGCCTATCCAGATAGAAATGGGCGCCCCTGATCTGGGGGCCTCCCCGGCTCCCCTTCAGCTCGGGATGCAGGAGCATCTCCGCCCATTTCTTATAGGCTCGCCTGCGTTTCAATGCGTCCGGCTCGAACGCGTCGCCGAAATGCTTCCCATCCCATTTGTTCCAATCGATTACAATGCTGCGAAAATAACAATTATGTTTAATGAATATATCAATCCATTTTTTCCCTAATTCCACATCTCGCGGTGACCTGAACTCCGTAAGATGGACTTCTTTGTATTTGGCCGATTTTTTCGGCGACGTATTCAGATAGCCGACATCATCCTTCGCCTTGCACAGTTCTGAATGCAGAGGGCCGTGATTCGGAACGAACAACATCCCGATGATTAGCCAATTGGGATCTTGGGTGCCTGATTCATCTGCGTAGATGCGGTACATGAGCGCGAGGCCCCTGAAATCGCCGCGAGTCGATCAACTCAACCATCTGTTCCAAGTTCCAGAGACGTGAACCCACGCCCGACGCCATCGCTGGGCTCAGATGGAGCATCTGGTGACATCGCACGGAATTGTAACGCATGGAATGCAACGCAACAGCACGTCCAGACAAGGCCGTATGTAATCCGAACATGAACCGCCCAAAACCGAATTCCTTAGAACATACCCTCCGATACGGAGAATTGTCCTTAATCCAGGGCTCATCAAACCTTTTGTCACGAGGCGTTCCCGCGTACACCTAATGAGATTGACGCTTTTCCCCCTTTGACTTACGATCGCGCGGCCGTCTCGAAACCTCAATTCTCCGGGGACGTTCCTCGTCCTTCTCGCGGATGATGTCTCTCATGGGCGACTCAACACCGTCGATCGATGTTCACGGTGCCCCGCCCCGGGGAGAGGATGCGAACGGCTCCGTTCGTGCCGGTCGGCCCTCCGGTCGTCGGCTGTTCGTGCGGTTCGCGTCGTTGGTGCTCATCCTGGAACTCGCCCTGGCGGCCCGGATCATCGCGGCCGACGCGGTTCAGATTTTTGTCGACCGGCGCGCGGCCAGGGTTACCGATCTGGCCAACCGGCCCATTTGCATCTTCCCCGACACACGCTATTACTGGGATCTCGCCCGCACGATCCGGCAAGGGACGCCTTACGAGATCCTGTATTACGGCGATATCCCCCACTTCACGCTGCGGACGCCCGGGTATCCCCTGTTCCTGACGGCCTGTCAGGCGGTGTTCGGCGAGCGGGCGTTGCCGGTCCGACTGGTTCAAGCCTTATTGGGAACCTTGAGCGTTTGGCTGGTCTATCGATTGACCCGATCGGTGGTCGGCCCGGAATCGGAGGAAAGCCGGCTTACCGCCCGAGGTTGGACGGTCCCGCTCGTCGCGGCGCTCATCGCCGGGCTTGAGCCCTACACAGTGCTCCTCTCCCCGCTGATTCTTTCCGAGGCCCTGTTCGTCCCGTTGATGCTCCTCTCCCTCTGGGGTATGGCCGTGGTCTGGCATGACCAGGCCGCGAGATCCCGGCTCCGGACGATCGCGATTGCGCTCGGCATCGGCGCGAGCCTGGCGTCGGCCGTGCTCGTCCGGCCCTCATGGTCGCTGTTCGTTCCGATCCTGTTCGGGATCTGGATCGTCGCGGGCTTGCTCGATTCGAGAAGAAGAGTCGTTCCTTCGGTGACGGATCTACGGCTCGATCCGCTTGCTCAGCCACGATTTGGTTCAGAACTGGCTCGCCGTTTGCGGGTTACGTCACTCGCCGCC
>CALKTZ010000440.1 GCA_937997355.1 uncultured Planctomycetales bacterium
CCTGCCGGGGCTCTTCCTGATCGAGATCGACCGCGACGGCGAGGCGATCGGCCCGGTCGGACCCGACGAGCGGATCATGGCGGAAGACCGCCTGGTCTTCACGGGGATCGTGGGGACCATCGTGGACCTCGAGAAGATCCCGGGGCTCGTCCCGGCGGCCGATGCCCGATACGAGGTGGCCCCCGACCTTCGCCGGGGCCGCCAGCTCTGCGAGGCGGTGATCAGCCCCAGCTCGCCGCTTTTGGGGGAATCGATCCGCGAGGTCGATTTCCGGGCCATGTACGACGCGGCGGTCGTGGCCGTGCATCGCCACGGCGCCCGGCTCTCGAAGAAGATCGGCGACATCGTGCTGCATGCCGGCGATACGCTGCTGCTCCAGGTCGGCGCCGATTTCAGCCGAGTCTATCGCAATAACCCCGATTTTTACCTGGTGAGCGACGTCGAGGATTCGCGGCCGGTCCGGCATGCCAAGGCGAAACTCGCGGCGGTCATCTTCGCGGCGATGATCGTCGCGTTCGTCAGCGCCCGGGTCGACATCGCCCTGGCGGCGTTCCTCGCCGCCGGCGCGATGGTGGCGACCGGCTGCATCTCGCCGGCCGACGCCCGGAAGTCGGTCGATTGGCCGGTCCTGATCGCGATCGCCGCGTCGTTCGGCGTCGGCAAGGCGCTGGAAACCTCGGGGGTGGCCGCGATGTTCGCCCACTGGATCGTCGAGTTCACCCGGCCCCTGGGGCCGACCGCCACCCTCGCGGCGATCTACTTCGGCACGATGGTCCTCAACGAGCTGATCAGCAACAACGCCGCCGCCGCGCTCTCGTTCCCGTTCTGCCTGGAATCGGCGAGGCTGCTCGGGGTGGACGAGCGGCCGTTCATCATGGCCGTCACGCTGGCGGCGTCGTACGCCTTCGCCTCGCCGATCGGCTACCAGACTCACATGATGGTCTTCGGCCCCGGCGGCTACCGCTTTACGGACTTCGTGAGGGTCGGCCTCCCCCTCAACCTCCTGATGTGGCTGGTCGCCGTCCTCCTCATCCCCCTCATCTGGCCCTTCGCCACCGGGGGATGATGCGCCGATCGAGTTCGCCGGGGAGGGGTCGCGGCGACCCTCGAAGGAATCTTGCGTCCCCGATCCATGCAACTTCCGAAACATGCCCCATTCAGGACACTCCCGATGAAAAGCCTGCAATCGCTCGTCGTCCCGGTGTTCGGCCTCCTCGCGGCCCTATCGCTTTCAAGCCCGCCGGCGCGCGCCGACGAGGAGGCATTCGCGCTGCACCTCCGCTCGCGGAACAAGGACACCAACGCGGTGGCCGAATCCTCGGCGGCCTGGGAGCCGAAGAAGACGGCGATCATCGTCTGCGACATGTGGGATAACCACTGGTGCAAATCGGCGGCGCGTCGCGTGACCGAGATGGCCGGTCCCTTGAACGAGACGCTGCAGGTCGCCCGGGGCCGGGGGGCATTCATCATCCACGCCCCCAGCACCACGACCGACTTCTACAAGGACACCCCCCAGCGGCTCCGGGCGAAGAAGGCCCCGCATTCGCCGACGCCGATTTCGCTGGCGACCTCGCCGCGCTGGGGGACCGCCTGGTGCTGGCCGGTGGCGAAGCACGAAGGGGTTCTACCGATCGACGATTCCGACATGGGCTGCGATTGCAAGGAGAAGTGCGAGATCGTGCCCCCCTGGACCCGGCAGATCGCGTCGATCGACATCGCCCCCCAGGACGCCGTCACCGACGACGGCCAGGAAGCGTGGAACCTCCTCGCCGAGCGCAAGATCGACAACGTGATCCTCTGCGGGGTCCACCTCAATATGTGCGTGCTCGGGCGGCCGTTCGGCATCCGGCAGATGACCGCGCTCGGCAAGAAGGTCGCCCTGATGCGCGACATGACCGACACCATGTACAACCCGGAACGCCCCCCGGGGGTGGGCCACTTCGACGGGACCGACCTGGTCGTCGCGCACGTCGAGAAATACTGGTGCCCCACGTTCACCAGCCGGGACATCACCGGCAAGCCGAGCTTCCGGTTCCAGGCCGACACCCGAAACGCGAGCGATCGGTAGGTAACAGCGAAGATGCCGGACTTGCACCCGGTGGCATCGCGTCGGCCGCCTTCGTAGAATGGCGGCGATGGTCCGAGTCCGAGTTCGTTGGAAGACGGCCGGGCGCATGCCTACCCACTGAGAGAGACAGGGCCGCGAGGAGATCGGGCGAGGTCTCGCTCGCGGTTCGAACGATCATTCCGGGGAGAATTGATGATGAGCCACAAGCACTCGATCGATCGACGATCGTTCCTGTTCGGTTCCACGGTCGCCGGCTTCGGCGTCTTGATCCAGGGGCGCAACGACTGGGCGGGGGGCGTGGGCCCGAACGAGA
>CALKTZ010000441.1 GCA_937997355.1 uncultured Planctomycetales bacterium
TCCTCCTCGATCGGGGAGGATCCCCGGGACGCACGGGCAAGTTGTTCGGCAAGTTGCTTACGGTACAGCGTTTGAGCCGGGAATTCCGACATCGGAGACTCCAACGCACGACGAGCGTCGTGCGATCAAAGTTAAAACAAAAAACGTTGACATTCAAGATACATTGCATAAAAGCAATATTTTCACGATCCGCGCTCCCGCCGCCTCCTGGCCTCGTCGCGCAGCATGGCGATGCGCCGGAGATTGTTCGCGCCCCAGTGCCCGGCCTTGCCGAACTGGGCCGCGAGCTGCTGCGCCCCGCCCTGCCGGCGCGCGTCGTCGCGGATCCGATCGATCGCGTCGCGCGTCGCCATGTGCAGGAGCGGGTTCGTCTTCTTGAGCTGGATCAGCCGCGAATCCTTCACCGACTCGGGCTGCGAGAGCAGGAACGCCGCCTGGGCCTGGGCCTGCGACAGGAGCTCCCGGGGGTCGGTCGGCGCGTCGCCCGTCGGGGGATTCTGGACCGCGAAATTCGCGGACGCGGGGTCCATGCCGGGTGCCGCCCCGCCCCCGGGCGCGGGCTGGCCGACCCCGCCCTGCTGCTGGAGCTGCATGACCGGCGGCGGGGCCAGGGACTTCTGGATCCCCCGCTGCATCATGTCGTCCTGGATCTTCTCCTGCTCCTCCGCCGCGAACCGCTGCTCGTCGAGCTTGCGCTTCGTCTCCTCGGCGAAGTCGAGCCCCGCCGCCGCGAGGCCGGTCGTCTGGGAGACGGCCCCGCTGGCCATGAGCTGCAGCCTCGGCATCTGCTTGGAGATGTCGTCGACCAGTGTCGGGCTCGCCATCGTCGCGGTCGCGGCCGGCCAGTCCTTGAGCCGCGCCAGCTTCTGCATGACGTAGCGGAGCATCC
This sequence comes from uncultured Planctomycetales bacterium, assembly GCA_937997355.1. Lineage (GTDB taxonomy): Bacteria > Planctomycetota > Planctomycetia > Isosphaerales > Isosphaeraceae > CALKTZ01. Next base: position 890 of record CALKTZ010000441.1, read on the forward strand.
CGTTGTACATGTGGGGGATGGAGCGATTCGTCGACTCGAAGAGCCGCAGCGCCATCGGCGCGGCCTGGACCGACAGGTTCATGTCGTAGAGCTCGACCGGGACGTTGCAGGCGTTGAGCAGGGTCTTGATCCCTTGGTCGAGCAGGTCGCGCGGGGCCAGCTGCGTGGCCTCGCCGCCGAGGGCCTGGTATTTGACGGGGAAGGGCAGGATATTCCAGCCGGCCGGGTCGCGCCGCCTGGCGCGGAGCATCTCCTCGATCTGCCCCCCGAAGGACGACATGTCCATCGAGAGGAGCGGGTCGGAGGATTCCGCGCTGGCGCCGTTGCGCGAGTCGGGGGTGATCAGCCGGAACGGGATGATGTAGTCGAGGCCGATCGCCTCGTTGTACCGGTGGAGGACCTGCACGTACCACGCCTGGCGGAAGTTGGTCAGCACGCGGGAGATGCCCCACCCCCGATTCAGATTCCCCGCGAGGGTCCGCTCCTTGCCGTGGTAGATGTACTCCTCGGCGAATCGGAAGTTCCCGTTCGCCTTGACGGCGTCGATGACCTCGCGCGGCGCCCGCCTGAGGACGTGCTGCCGCCCCTCCCGGATCGCCCTCCGATAATCCTCGGGGATCTTCCAGGTGTGCTCGGTCAGGTCCGAGAAGGGGTCCCAGTGGAGCTCCATCTCGTGCGGGGACCACCGCTTGAGCGAGAGCTTGCCGTTGCGGCGGTCGACCATCTTCCATTCCGCGGACTTCCGGCATCGCGGGCAGGTCGCCCGCATCGCGAAGTTGGACCACTTCCGATCCAGGACGTCGGCGCCGAAGAAGGTGTCGAACGAGAATTCCAGACCGCATCCGCGGGTCGGGCAGGCGAAGTAGCGGTCGAAGCCCTCGACGATCGACTGGAAGGTGTTACCGTAGGTGACCTCGTCGAGCCCGGCGATCCCGAGGTGCTGGAGGATCTCGAGCTCGTCGACCAGGTAGGAGGTGCAGTCCTCCTTCTCCTCGCGGCTGAGCTTGTCCCCCTTGATCTCGACGTTCGTGAGGAAGTATTTGAGCGTGCGCTCCAGGGCCGAGCGGTAGATCCCGTTGGAGTTTACGATGAACTGGCACCAGAGCATCGCGCTCTGGATCGTCCGCGGCATGGCCAGGGAGGCCATGTCGCAGAACGGGTCCGGGAATGCTTCCGAGCCGCGGCCGAGCAGGGAGGAGCCGGCCATGCCGAGAGAGAGATCGCCATCCATGCGCAGGTGCCGCCTCGGGCTGGGACTGATTTCCGGGAATCACTTCTCGGGCGTGACGACGGCCTTCTTCGCGCGGTCGCGGAACGCCGAGGCCAGCTCGCCGGCGATCCTCGCCGCCGGGCCCTGGCCCGCGAGTCGCCGCCGCGAGGTGGCGGCCTCCTTCTCCCCGGTCGGCGACAGGTCCGGGGTCCTCCCGGCCGCGATGTCGCCCCGCTTCTCAGGCATCGGGGAAGCCCTCCGCCGTCGGGACGGCCGCGTCGATGATGGACAGGGCCGAGATCGTCGAGTCCTTGTAGCCCGCGAGCACGATGCCGGTCGACGCGACCCGATAGGACTCGCCCGTGTCGAGATAGATCTCGAAGACGTCGGGGATCGCGTCGGCGAGGTACTTGGCCGTCCGCGACCGGTCGTCGATCGCCAGGAAGATCGTGCTCCGCTGGACGATGACGTCGTGATACCAGACCTCGAAGTCGCCGAGATTCGGCAGGCGGAAGACCACCTTCCGGCCCGGTGCCGCGGGCTGAGGTTGCGGGGGAGGCGCCGGCTGCGACGGCGGCCAGCCCTGATTCCCGGCCGCCTGCGTCCAGAATGGCGACCCGGGCGGGGGGGCGATCTGCCGGAATCCGGCGGGGGGCTGGAAATTGGCCGCGGGGACCTGGGTGTAGGTCGTGCCCGCCTGGTACTGGGACCCCTGCGGGGGCGCGTAATGGCCGACGAACTGGGGGTTGCCGTGGCCGTTGCCGGCCGCTTGGTTGTTTTCCACGACCTTGCCTTTCAGAAATCCGACGGCCTCGAGCGTGCGGGCGGCCATCGACTCGTTGTCGTTCGCGTCGCCCCGTCTCGAGACGGCGTAGTCCCAGGAGGCTTGCCGATCCTCGGACGACAGCTTGGTGAGGTCGAGGGGGAAGCTCCGCGGCAGCCCCGACGCGGCGGCGTCCTCGGCGGACAGGACGACCTCGACCGGTCGCATCCTGAGGAGGTCCTGCTCGCGCCTCCGCTCGGCGATGATTTCCCCCTTCCCGAGCTGGACGCCGAGGTGGGGCACCCCGTTGCCGTCCTTCCGCTTGACGTACCTGTCGACGATGGACACGGGCGCTCCGATCGCTAAAAAAAAGCAGGGAGGCGGGATGAGACCCGACTCCCCGATTCTATTTCGCGGATTCGATTCGCCCCGGGATCACGCGATCGCGGGGGCGTGCTCGGGGGCGAAGGCGATGGAGACGTCCCAGGTCGCGTCGGAGGCCGACCATCGCGGCGCGTCGAGCGGCGCCGCCCTGGGATAGTCGTGGGCCACGAGCGGCATCTTCGGCTGCGTGAACGATTCCAGAAGGTCGTCGTCGTCCAGGTACACCGACCGGGCGAGGCTCGCCCGATAGCGATTCAGCAGCTTCCTGAGCTCCGCCCCGGGCAGGTTCGCGAGTCGATCCAGCACGACCTCCCGGCAGCCCGCGCAATTCCGGTACTGGTCGAGGGCCGTCCCGGGGGGGATGAGCCCGGACGAGCGCGGGAAATCGAAGCCGTGGTTCGGGTACGCGATGCCCGTCATCCCGTCCATGTCCAGGTAGATCTTCTCGGCGCCCGGGACGGGCCCGGGGGCCGAGGCCGGGTAGAGGTGCTTGCCGCCGAGCCTGCCCACCTCGGCGGCCCCGGTCGGCCGCGCGAACGCCGCCACGACCCGCGGCGTGAAGACCGGCCTGGGGTCCCGGTAGCTGTGCCCGGGCAGCTGCCGGGTGGCGGCCTTCGCCGCGGCGAGCGCGCCGGGGTTCTGCTTGATCGCCGGGAACGCCAGCACGCCCGGCCCGGGCTGCTGCCTCGGGATCAGGGCGTAGCGCGTCCGGGATGCGTTCGTGATGGCCCCGGACTCCGGGGAATAGCGGATGGCGCTGACGATCATGATCGGCGGCCGGCGATCCCCATCCGCCGCCGCCGGCCTGCCGATCAGGGACAGCCGCATCGTCTGGCTCGGCCAGATCTCGGCGTAGCGCGGGATCGGCCCGCCGTTGGCCGTGTGCCAGATCAGCAGGCCCGACCGGAGCAGGACGGGGCCCTTGAACGTTGATAATTGGGTGACGACGCCACCCCGACTCTTCGGCATGTCGCGGTCCTTAATAAGGGACTAAGTTACCGCAGATGGATGACGACTTTCCCGGCCGAATTAACTAGTCGGGGAGCTCGGGCAGGTCGTCGTCATCCTCCGCGTCGGCGTCGAAATCGAAATCACCCGGGCCCTGGCCGGCGGGCGGCTGGGGAGGCCCGGCCTTCGGCGGTGGCAGGGGCGAGGCCCAGCTGCGTCCGAGGGGGTCGATTTCCAATTCCGGTTTCGGGGGGATATCTAACGGGATCCATCCTCCGTGCGTCGATAGATGTGTCCCGCCTTTCGAAGTCATCAGCCGGGCCCCGCGCAATACGAAGAGTTGCGCGCTGTTTTCACGC
>CALKTZ010000442.1 GCA_937997355.1 uncultured Planctomycetales bacterium
CCCGCCGCAATCGCCGCCGCCTCCCGCCCCCTCGCCCCCGTGGCGGGAATCGCCGACGGGGCAGGAGGAGGAGGAAGCGTCGGAAGAGGAGGAAGATAAGCCCGAGCCGCCGGCCCCCGAGCCGATCGCCGCCTCGCACATCCTCCCGCGGGAGGAATACGAAGCATTCCGACAAACCGTCGAGGCCGGTGAGCTCGAGATCGAGGACCAGCCGCTCCTGGTCCTGCCGGTCAACTACCTCTACTTCACGCTCCGCCTCTCGCCGGGCGACGCCGGGCTCTGGGCCGACGCCTATCTCTGCACGGCCGACGGGGAGGTCGTCCACGAGTGCCCGCCGCGCGATTCCCCGTACGGGATCTGGAGCATGGCGCCCAGGGGATATGCCCCGATCGAGCTTGAGATCCTGGAGGAATAAAGGGTTAAGGCAAATCGACTCGCGACCGATCCGCATGGATGCTCCAATGGGCGGTGATCCACCTCACCCCGCAACGGAGTGCCCCCTCGATGCGACCAGGCCGCCCCAGAAAAGACACGCGCCTCCCCGGAGTGCCCAAAGACGTGGACCTCCGGACGTTCCCGGGCGTGATCTGCTTGCGGTGCCGGAATCCATTCAACAGCCGCGACCCGATGCTCAATCGGGTCTGCAACAACTGCTCCGACGTCAACGCGGGCCTGAGCCGGCGGGACGTCGCCAGGCCGACGTGCGTCCCCAAGGGGCTCGAACACCTCATCGACAGCAATTGAGGCCGCCATGCTCTCCGACCACGACCCGAATTCGATGACATGCGAAATCGCCTACGACCTCTACCGGGCCGGCTGGCCGCCGGCCGAGGCTGAGGCCGGGGCGGGGCGCCTCTATCCCGCCTGCGCCGGGCTCTACCGGACCGTCGACGTCGTCGCCCGGCGCTACAAGATCAGGCAGGTCGGCCGGGAGCACCCGGCCGTCAAGATCCTGCACAAGATGACCACCGTCATCGCGATAACCATCCTGGCCAAGTACGGCCGCGACCACCCGGAGGCGGGCGACGCATCGCCCGGGCAAAGTGAGAATTGATCCGAGAAAGGCGGGACAAGCTTGAGCAAGATCATCGCCATCCTGAGCGCCGACTGGCACATCGCCCCCGGCGCCTGGAGACACCGGGGCATCGTCGGGGATGCCTACTGCTCGCTCGGCCAGGTCGTCGACCTGGCCGTCGAGCACGGGGCGGCCGTGATCGCCGCGGGGGACCTGTTCGACGTCGACGACCCGGATCCCCAGTCCGTGGGGGTCGTCACGTCGGCGTTGGACAGGCTCGAGGCCGCCGGCTGCCCCTTCTACTTCATCGCCGGCCAGCACGAATACCATCGGCTCGGCCGCTGGCTTTCGGTGCATCGCTGGGCCACGCACCTGGACCGCGATCCGCCGCACGAGCTCGCGGGGGGCGTCAAGGTCTACGGGATCGACTGGACGCCGCCGGGGGACCTCCCGGCGAAACTCGCGGCGGCCCCCGCGGACGTCGACCTCCTGGTCCTGCACCAGGTCTGGTCGGAGCTGATGGGGGGCACGCTCGGGGTCGCCGAGGGGAACCTCGCCGACGTGCCGGGGGACGCGACGATCCTGACCGGGGACTATCACAAAGTCTCGGAGGTCTTCGCCGCCGGCAATCACCGGGTCCTCTCGCCCGGCCCGATCGCGATGCAGGCCGCCGACGAGCCGGCCGAGAAGTATTGCCCATCGGCTGGCGACCCGCCCTTGCATCCGGCTGAAGCTCTACACCGACGACGCGGTCGCTGCGGCCGTCGCCGCGGCCCCGGGGATCCTGGGCAACCCCGACTACGCGACGCTCCCGGAGGCGATCCGGACGCCGCTGGTGATCGTCGAATTCCCGGAACGACTCCAGTCGACCCCGAATGCCATCAGGGCGGCCTTCCCGGATTGCCACCACTTCTTCCAGCCGCGACGCGAGGCGACCGAGCAGGCCGCCTCGGCTTCGAAGAAGGGGAGGGCGGGCGGCCTGATCGAGAACCTGCCGGAGATGGTCAAGCAGGATTCGCCGACCTATCGCAGGCTGCGCCGGCTGCTCGAGGCGCAGCAGCCCGCCGAGGAATTGCGGGCATTGAAGGAAGAATTCTTCGTCTGACTCCGCAACAGGAAACAGAAAGGGACCGCATGGGCTACACCACGGATTTCTCCGGGGCTTTCCGGCTGGACAGGCCGCTCGAGCCGGAGCACGCGACGTACCTGCGCGAATTCTCGCGCACGCGGCGCATGAAACGAGACCCCGCCGTCGCCTCCGGATTGCCGGACCCGGTCCGCGTCGCGGCCGGCCTCCCGATCGGGGAGGAAGGGGGCTATTTCGTCGGGGCCGGCGGCTTCGCCGGCCAGGAACATGACGCAAGCGTCATGGATTACAATTCGCCCCCGGCGGGTCAGCCGGCGCTCTGGTGTCAATGGGTGCCGAACGACGAGTCCACCAATTTCGACGATGACGCGGAAGCCGGGACGGCCATCGGCTGGGACGGCGGCGAGAAGTTCTACAACTACGTCGAGTGGCTCGAATACCTGATCGCGCACTTCCTAGCGCCGTGGGGGTACACCCTCAACGGGGAGGTCAGGTGGCGGGGGGAGGACTTCGACGATCTCGGCAAGATCATCACCGAAGGCAATGTCGTGCGCCTCCTTTCTGTCGATTTTTAGGCGACGAATCCCGCGGACAACGAGGAGGACCCGAGTAGATGCGTTGGTGCGAGATCAACAGCGAGGAATTCGATCCTATCGCGGCCGCGCTCCTGGAATATCGGGGCAAGCTCGCCGCCCAGGTTCAATCAGCCCGGGATGCGCGCCTGCCCCGGCAGTATGAAATGATCAAGGCGCAGCTCGCCAATATCGACAGGTGCTTGGCGATCGTTGGCGACATCAATCGTCGGATGGATTAGTGGTAGGGGTGCCGCAAATGAGAAGAGAACCGATCCCCGTGTTCACGGGACGCGACGCCGTCGTCTGGAAGGGCGGGACGCTGCTCGACGGCGGCGAGGTCGCCTGGCTGCGCTACCTGATCGACCATTTTCTGCGGCCATGTCAGTACGCGATCGAGGGCAGGGTTATCCGACACGACCCCGCCGACAACGTCGTCCACGAGATCGCCGTCGCACTGAACAGTATCGGCCGGATTATCTACCGACACTCCAGCTGACGGAGGGGCGCAACGACGAACACGAAGATCCTGGTGCTGCTCCAGAACGCCTGGTCGCCGATGTATGCGGGGAGGCGATGGCCCCGCGACCTGTGGCTCACCGCCCTGTGGCGATCCCGGAGCGGCACCCGATTGAAGGTCATCCTGGACGGACTGCCGGATGTCCATATCGACAACACGACCCCGATCGTGGGGGCGACCCCGGATAGCGTCATCCCGACCGATCGGAAGCATGTCCGGAGACTCCTCGCCGCCGATCCCGGCATCGTCCTGGCTTGCGGCAAGCAGGCCGAACGGGCCATCACTAAATGGCGCGGCGCCCTGGTGGTGATGCCGCACCCGACCTGGCGCTGCCTGAGCAACGAGGCGCTCGGGCAGGTCCGCGATCAGCTGCTGCAGGCCGCC
>CALKTZ010000443.1 GCA_937997355.1 uncultured Planctomycetales bacterium
CAGACGCGCGTGGATGCCTGGCGGGCCTTGCGGATCCGCTTCAATTCTTCACGACGGCGACGCTCGCTCGGCTTCTCGTAATACGCTTTTCGCCGCATCTCTTTCCGAAGTCCGCTCCGCTCGCAAAGCTTGCGAAATCGGCGGACGGCTTCTTGAATCGACTCACCGGCCCTGACCCGTAACTTCACCACGAGCAAATTCTCCCTGGCACTTCGTATCCGCTTGAAAAACCTTGTTTTCAGTCCAAGATGCTGCGAGAAACCCAAACTCTAACAGAAACGCAAGCACCTGCCAAGAGAACGAGATGCCGAAAAGGGTGTCCCTTTGGGTTTCGGCGAGCCGTGGGGGGCCATCCCGATTTCCCGGGTCGCGGGACGCTGATTCGGTCCTCCTCGCCGGTCGTGGGAAATGGTTATTTCCCCGGGGCGAGAGCCGGTGTCAAAAATCAATCGAGGTCAACTCTTTTAATGTCAGCGGGTTACGTCGCATTGAGTGGAGTGTTGTCGCGATTTGGCCCGGGTTCCGACTATTCGGATGAGGGGGATTGCGTTAAGGTCCCTCCCCGGGCTCAACATTTCGTTCGATCAATGAGCCTGATTTGAGACGGTGGTTCCCCGGTTGCCCAGGCAAATCCCGCAACCTCGGACGCCCAAGAAAATTTGAATCGTCCGCTCCCTTTCAAGAAGCGAGTCACAAGGATGTTGGACCGCTTATGGGGCACTCTTGCCCAGGCAAAGCCGCGCGTGTCGAAGTCGAACGTCAAGCGACGGCCGGTTCGCAGGTCGTTGCAGGGCTTTGACGCGGAGATCCTGGAAGGGCGTCAGTTGCTGACCGCGTCGATCGGGACATTGAGCGATCTCACGGTCCCCGCGCAAATGGGCTATCAGGTGCCTCTCGACGGGAGCGGCTCGACGGGGACTTCGCAGAGTTTCACGGTCACTTCCAGCAATCCCGACATCGCGGCGAGCGTTGCCCAGGGGCCGTTCCTCTCGCTCGGCGTGACCCATGCCGCGAGCTCGGCCAACGATGTTTCCTTCAGCGGGACGCTGGTCTTCCAGCTCTTCGGCGACTTGACCAAGAACACGGTGAGCCAGATCGAGCAATTCGTGGCCGACGGTTACTACGTCGGCAAGGATTTCACCCGCATCCTGGGCGGATTCCCGGGCACCTCGGATTACGTCGCCCAGGCGGGCGCGCCCAATGCCGATGGCTCGGGAGACAGCGGCCAGCCGGGGACGCCGTTCGCCAACGAGCCCGTTCAGCAACTGGCCTTCACGGGTCCCGGGCAGCTCGCGTTGGCGAATGCGGGGGGGACCGCCACGAATGATACCCAGTTCTTTGTGACCACGGGGTCGCCCGCGTTCCTTGACTACAACTACACGATTTTTGGCCAGATGGTTTCGGGACAGTCGATCCTCTCGGCCATGACCAAGGTTGCGGTTTCGACGAATCCGAATTCCGGCGAGGTCTCGTTGCCGACGAGCCGCGTGACGATCACATCGGCTTCGATTTCAACCAGCAATCTGAATGGCGTGATCCATCTCGACACCACCCAGGCGAAGCCCGGCGAGACCGCGACGATCACGGTGACCGCGACCGATCCGGCCGATCACAGCCAGGTCAGCCAGTCCTTCCGGGTGGTCGTGGGGAGCTATAACGGACCAACTTCAACGCCCATCAATTTCCGGCCGTTCGCCAATTCGACCTCGGCGGCCGTTGCCACTGGAATTCCAAAATCACTGAGCCTCGCTGGGTCATCGGGGAACCCGCTGTCGTCCTCGACCGAGAGCCTTTCTTACACGCTCGTCAGCCAGCCCGAACATGGCACGATCTCCTCGTTCAATTCGTCGACCGGCGCGTTTTTCTACACGCCGGATGCGAACTATGAGGGGACCGACAGCTTCCAGTATCGAGTGACCTCGACGAATTCGGCCAAGGGGCCGGTGACGACCAGCAATGCCGGCACGTTCAACCTGACGGTCTCGCCCAGCTCCACGACCTCGATCGCGGAATCCAATCGGATCCCGTCGACGAGCGAGGTCCCGGCCGTCGGGCTGGGCCGGGTCGACCTGGTCCGGAACCAACGCCAGCAAGTCTCCCGGATTGTCGTCCATTTCACCGGGGCGCTGAACCCGACCCAGGCCGGCCTGAGGAACACCTACCGGCTGGCGACGGCCGGCCGGGGGGGCTCGTTCACGGCGAGAAATGCCGCCGCGATCAAATTCGGCAAGCCGGTCTACGATGCCTCGAATAATACCGTCACCATCACGCCGAACCGCCCCTTCGGTTTGAAACGGCCCGTGCAACTCCTGGTTCGTGGAAACGGCCCGTCGGGCCTTCAGGACAGTTACGGCCGATACATCGACGGGGCCAACACCGGCGAGGCAGGAAGCAATGGAACCGCAATCCTCTCCTGAGCCGGAACCTCGATCGTCACTTTCTCCATACCCGCGGATCGTGTACACTTTAAAAGCGTACAATTCAGGAGAAAGGCCATGCCCAGAGTCGCGATCGAAGACAATGATCGGATGAGCCTGCGGATCAAGCCGGAATTGAAGGCGAAGTTGGTCCGTGCGGCCACGATCCGGAATACGGGGCTGACGGAGTTCGTCACGCAGGCGGCCTTGCGCGAGGCGGAAGCGATCATCGAGGACGCGGATCGCGTGAGGCTCTCCGACAGGGACAGCCTGCGGGTCCTCGATCTGCTCGAAAATCCCCCCGCTCCGAATGTCAGGCTCCGCGCGGCCGCCGCCCACCTGCCACCGCGATGACGCTTCCGCCATGGCATGAGGAAGCGATCGCCAGGAAGCATGACCGGAATGTCTTCGATTGCGGCGATCCCGACCTGAACGAGTTCCTGCGTCGTTTCGCACGCCAGAGCCATGAGCGGGGCGGTGCGAAGACCTTCCTGGCGATCGACGACGCGGATGGCAAGACGATCCTGGGCTTCTACAGCCTCGCCCCCGCGGCACTGGCCTATGAACGGACGCCGGAATTGATCAGGCGCGGGCTCGCACAGCATGACGTACCCGGCTTTCGCCTGGCTCCCCTGGCCACCGCCGCTGTTTGCAAGTGGCGGCCGAGGTCGGCGGAGTCGTGTTGATCATCAATGCCAAGAGCGACCGGGCCGCTGCCTGGTATGCCTCGTATGGCGCCGTCGCCTTGGGGGACGCGCCACTAACCCTGGCGCTCCCATTGGAAACGATCAAGATCGCGCTCCAGGACGCCGGGAAATTCCCCGGGACGGCGAGCCACTGAAGGGCGCTCTTCCAGAAATTCGGGGCGGTCATCGACCACGACCTGAACGGAACGAGCCGGATGGACTGGCATACGCCTCGTCCATCCGGCTCGTTATGGTTGCCAATCGAGGTGTGATCGACTTTAAGACAGGACCTTATCCGCCTTGGGGAGCAGGGCCGCGAAGTCCAGCTTGTTGGGGCAGGCATGCCGGGCGGCTTCGAGGTCGGCGGCCTGCCACTCCTTGGATTCCTGCGACATCATCGAATAGAGCCGCCTGGCCTCGCCGCGATAGCCGTGGTGATCGTGATAGGTGAGCAGACGCGTGAGGTTCCCGAGTTCGGCCGAGGTCCCGGCGGCCTTGCTGCAACTCCCGTCGCAGTCGGCGCAGAAGGTCGGCCGGGCCGCGAGGCAAGCGTCCCGGAGCTGCTCAAGCTCCGCTTTCTTCAGGGGCTCGAACTTGCGGGCGGCCTCGGAGTTCTCGCGAACCTGATCCGTGTTCCTCATGGAAACGCAGGCGGACGAGATGCGTTCATCGGTCCAGATGGCGTGGAGGAGCGCCTGATAGGAAGACAAACCCTTCTCGATGAGGCTCGGCACCTTCTTGGGGACGACGTCGAGATCGGCATGCCCCGCAACCTGCTTCATCGAGATCAGGCCGATCCCTTTCTTGTGGCAGGCGTCGATCGCCTTGTTGAGGGGCGCATCCTTCTCAAGCCAAGGAGTATACTGAAGCATAATGGCATCAACAAATCCTCCTTCCGCCGCGTTTTGCAGCAACTCGGCGCGTCTCGCATGATGCGAGGAAAACCCGACGAATCTGGCCTTGCCCGACTTGCGGATGGCCTCGGCCGTTTCCTTGAATTCCTGGCTCTTGGGCCACTCCAGCTCGTGATCGATCGCGTGATCGCCCAGGGCATGGATGAAGATCAGGTCGACGTAATCCGTCTGAAGCCGCTCCAACCTCTCATCCAGCTTCGCGATCATCTCCCTGGGAGAGCGGGGGACATCCTTGGTGACGAGGAAGAGATCTTTACGGGTCTCGGGGATCGCCTGCAACCACTGGCCGATCGCCGGCTCGGAGCCGTAGCTGCGAGCGGTGTCGACATAGCGGATGCCGTTGGCCCACGAATAACGCAGGATGCGATCGAGGCCGACGCTTTTCCAGGTCCCGAGATTCAAGATCGAGACATCGACGCCCGTCTTGCCGAGCTTGCGAGTCGGCAGGGGGCCGGTTTTCCCGGCGGGCGCGGCCACGTTCTTGTCCTGGGCAAATGCGTCCGTCCCGAGAGACGCCACTCCGCCGGCGGCCATCATGGCGGCCCCAGCTTCGAGAAAGGCGCGTCGATCCACCGCAATCGATCGATCGGTCGGTTCCAATCGCTGGTCAGCCATTGCAGATACTCCTCCCAAGCCACGGACGATGAGCCGCGGAGACGCTAGGTCGATCGAAATCGGAGAGATGCTCGAAACTAGCCGCTTGACGCGGCATTGTCGAGGAATTTCAGCCCGTGAAATGCCGATTTCGTCTCAGGAGTCGAGCAATTCGTGCAACTCGGCCGATCGCTTGGAAGCCGATCATTCATCGCCGGGAAAGGAACTCATCCATCAAACGCAGGCGGGGGCCGCTTCCCGAGATTCGACGTTCCGATTGGCCGTATTGGCGATCTCTTCGCGGAAGACGCCGACCGAATTCGGGGCCTCGATGCCGATCCGAACCTGGTTGCGGTCGATCTTCACCACCGTGACCACGATTCCACCGTCGATCACGATTTTCTCGTTGAGCTTGCGGCTGAGCACCAACATGCTAACCTCCCTGATAATCCTTGAAGGATGATTCCTGATTTTTTGTGCTTGCCTGTCCGGCTTCTTTACGTCGGACTCTTCTTTTTCGTTCGATTCTTCCGATCGTGACTCCGTTGGCCGGACATGAGAATTGGTATTGCACGAAATGTGCCAGATCAAGGGGAGGTAGTTTTAGATTGTCGTAAGTTGTGTTTTTGAAAAGAGAAACGAATTTATTGGATTCTTGAGTTTTTTTCCTTGCGTCCAAAAAATTTCGATTCCTTGCAAGAATTTCTCAGAAATGTTTCTCCGCGTACCGATGGTTGGGAATTCGATTTCCTCACCCTCGGCGGTGTACAAATCCCCGGGTGGGGATGGCCAATATCGGGGGGATTCGCTACGATTTCGCACGATGAGCGAGGATGCGAATCCTCGGCTGTCCGCGACCCCTTGAGAGTTTCTCGGCCGGTCTCGGGAGAACGATTTCCGGTCGTTGATGACGTCCGTCCGTTTCGCGATTCAGAATCGGCCAGAGGTGAAGACGTGCGGGTGGGAATCGGACATGATACGCATCGCCTGGTTGAAGGACGCCCCCTGATCCTCGGCGGCATCTCGATCGATCACCCCTACGGATTGATGGGGCATTCCGACGCGGACGTGGTCTGCCATTCCCTGGCCGATGCCCTGCTGGGGGCCGCCGGCCTGGGGGATATCGGCGAGCATTACCCCGATACCGATCCCCAATGGAAGGGACTCGACAGCACCCGGCTCCTGGCCGACGTCGTCGGTCGGATCAGGCAGGCAGGCTGGCGGATCATCAACTGCGACATCGTGGTTCATGCGCAGGTGCCGAAGCTCGGCCCTTACAAGCCGGCGATCAAGGCCAGGCTCGCGGAGTTGCTCGATCTCGAATCGGGCGCGCTGAATATCAAGGCCAAGACCGGCGAGCACGTCGGCCCGATCGGCCGTTGCGAAGCCATCTCGTGCGAGGCGATCGTCCTCCTTGGTCCATCCCAACACGGAACCCAATTCCATCCGAATTGACGTTCACAACCCGATCGAAGTGCCATGGCTTTAAGAGTTTATAACACGCTGACCCAGACCCGAGAGCCGTTCCGCACCGTGGTGCCGGGCAAGGTCGGGATGTATGTCTGCGGGCCGACGGTCTATTCGCCGAGCCACATCGGCCACATGGTCGGTCCGGTCATCTTCGACACGATCAAGCGTTATTTGAAGTATCTCGGTTACGAAGTCACCTGGGTCGTGAATATCACGGACGTCGACGACAAGCTGATCGTCCAGGCCCAGAAGGATGGCGTCTCCGTCAAGGATCTGGCCGAGAGCGTCACGAAGGACTATCTGGATTGCCTCAAGGCGCTGGGGGTCGACAACATCGACCAGATGCCCAAGGCGACCGAGCACATCGACGAGATCATCGAGATCACCCGGGGCCTGGTCGAGAAGGGGCTGGCTTATGCCTCCGGCGGTGACGTTTATTTCGACGTCACCAGGGCGGCCGAGTATGGCAAGCTCAGCCATCGAGATCCGGAAGAGTTGCTCGCCGGGGCGCGGATCGAGCCTTCGGCCCTGAAGCGGCATTCCGGCGATTTCGCGCTCTGGAAAAGCTCGAAGCCCG
>CALKTZ010000444.1 GCA_937997355.1 uncultured Planctomycetales bacterium
AGATGTCTCGTGTTGGATCGCCGAGAGCAAACTTCCGAGCGTGATCAATCATGGCGATGTCGCGGCCTTTCCCGATTGGCGCGTTGTGGCGCCCGCCTTGCCTTCTCCGGGGAATCGCGCGCGGCTATTTGCAACTAGCTCTGCTCGGGGCTCTCGCCCTGGCGGGGTGCCGGACGGTCGAGCCAATCTCTGCCTCATTGATCGACTCCCCGGCGGTCGTCGAAACGGCCCGGAGGGTTGCGGTCGGCTCGTCGCCCCCGCCGATCGATGCTTCGCAAGCAATCCGACGGGCGCGAGCGGCCTGTCGTCAGGGATGGCTCGCCGAGCTTCACGGATCGGATGAGTCGGTCGATCGCTACTATGAGGGAGTTGCATTCGCTTACGCCGGATTCACAACCGCTCTGGAGGGATCTCACGAGGCCAACCGCGCAACCTCCCTCTACAACGCCGCCATCGGCGATTGCCTCCGCGCCGCCCAGCGATTCGGCAGGCTCGACGCGCGGTCGCACCTGACGGTCAACCTCCCCACCGGCTCGACGGTCATCCCCGTCGCTCACAAGGGGTTCGTCTGGGAGGCGTCCGATTTCCAGCAGCTCCTCGATCCCTGCGCGGCGCCTCAAAATCCCTCGCAGCATTTGTGTCACATGAGGGAGGGATTGGGCGCGCCTCAGGTCGTCCATCGCGAGAACCCCCAGATCACGGCCTCCGACCGCTTCCTGATGGATCGTTCGTTCTTCGCGGCGACCGCGATCCTCCGCCCCGATCTCGGACCCTGGCTGGGGAACGGCGAGCCCTCCGCGAGCCCCGACGTGCTGGAACTCCACGACTCGATCCGCGTGCGAGACGTGGAGCTGGCCGGCCGGAAACGTCCCCTCGCCGCCGACCTCGACGCCTCGGTGGCCTATGCCCAGGAGGCGATGGGGAGCCGCCAGTACACGATCACCGGCTTCCTGAACCCCAGCCTGGAATTGCAGAACGCCTCCCTCCGGCTCGCCGAGCCCTACCAGCCCGGCAAGGTCCCGTTCATCCTGGTCCACGGGCTGCTCGACAACCCCTATCACTTCACCGACATCGTCAATTCGCTCCGGGCCACGCCGGGACTCGTGGACCGCTTCCAGATCGCGACCTTCCGCTACCCGACCGGGACGACGTTCCTCCGCTCGGGGGCCATGCTCCGCCGGGACCTGCATGCCTTCTCTTCGACCTTCGACCCTCAAGGGACCGACCCGGGCCTGCAAAACAGCGTGATGCTCGGCTTCAGCATGGGGGGCATGCTGACCAAGCTCCAGATCACCGCCAGCGGCGATGAGCTCTGGAAGATGGCCTGCAACGTTCCGCTCGGCTCGCTCGTCACCACGGAGGAAACCCGGGCCGTACTCGAGAAGATTTTCTTCTTCGAGCCGGTCCCCATCCTTAAGCGGGTGATCTTCCTGGCCACCCCGCACGACGGAGGCTCCCCGCCGACCCGGATCGCGGGACGCATCGCCTCCCCGATGGTCCGACGCCCGGCCGATACCGTGGCGATCGTCCAGCAGCTTCAGCGCGACAATCCCGGGCTCATCCGTCCCGAGTTCGCCAAAATCCCCACGAGCGTCGACCTCCTGACCAACCAGCCGCCGATCCTGGAGACCCTCCGCAGGCTCCCGGTCAACCCGGCGACCACTTATCACACGATCCTCGGCACGGGCTACTTTCCCCCTCCCCTGGATACCGGCGACACCGTCGTGAGCATAACGAGCGCCCGTTCGGACGGTGCCGCCAGCGAGCACCACGTCCGGGCCGTCCACTTCGATATCTGCTACAAGCCCGAGGTGATCGTCGAGATCAAGCGTATCCTGCACGTTCATCTCGACGAACTCGGCATGACCCCCGAATCTCCAACTCCCGTCGCGGTGGGCCCTTCCGTGGCGCGTGCCGGCATTCGATCAGTGCGTTGATCGACTCCGATTCCGCAGGGCTGCCGAGCCCCGCCGCCATGCGGGCGACAGGGATGGTCCGGCCGGATGGATCTTCTTCGACCGAGAGGACATGAAAGCAAGAACCGATCCCTGTGATCGGATCGACGCTCGCGGGGAGCGTCGACGATAACGCGCGGCCATCGCTGCGATGGGAATGATCCAGGTGATCGAGACGCCACCGTTCCAGGTTTGCCGATCCATCGGATCGGCTCGCAACGTCAGCCGGTCCCGCAATCCCGTTCGTTGACCGTCGTCGGGGATTGAATCCTCGGGCGGTTGATCTTCGACGCCGGAGAGCCAATTCCCCATGGAGCCGGCGATGCGGTCGATCCATTCGGTCGAAACGAGGACGGCCAGGTCCTCCTCCGCGGACCTTTCCCTGGAATCGGACCGATTCACGAGCGGTCCCGTTCGCTGAGCCTCGGCTCGTCCGCCTTCTTCCTTCGGGATGAAGTGCCCTGGATTGAGCCCTGGGCCGGCGTCGGCCAAGGCGAGTGCCAGGGGCCCCCTCTCCACGGCCGGGCCGACGACCTCGACATGCTCGCTGAAGGCCGTTGGCGCTCCCAAAGGCAGAGACTCGGGAAGTAGCGAGAGCCCGACCGCCAAGGCCGGAGAGGAGGGCGGGCTCACCGAATTCGGAGACGTTCCACCGGGCGCGACAGGTGGCGCGAATGAGACGTTCAGCGGAGCGACCCCCGACGCTGCCGCGACCGGCAGTGAGATCGCCGACGACTGGCCGGCGCCGTTGTCCAGGAGCAATTCCCAATCGATGTGAACCGGCCCCGTCCCCTCGGCGACGGCGGTGAGTCGGTAATCGCCCGCCTCGAGCCGAAAGCGGTAGACCTGGTAGTCGGAGCCGTCCGGGGTGATGGTCGCTTTGCCGGAGGGGCCACTCACGATCAGGGCGATGCGATCTCCGGTGTAATGACACCACAGCACGAAGTCTCCCGCGAAATCGAGCTTCAGTCGAAAGGTACTCCTCCCCCCCGGCGCGATCGAGGCGACGTCCCGGACGCCCGCCGAAGCCTGCCGTGCGTTGATCGTGCCGAGATCGCGCGCGGGGCTTGCCGAATAGTCGTGCCGGCCGCTCTCGTAGATTGCCGAGGCGCAGAGAATTCGGCCTTCGAGCGATTGACAGCAGAAGTCGGCTTGCCGGTATGGTCGTCTCATGGAAGTACTTCCTTCCTCTCGGACGGCCGATCAAAGCCGCCAGAGCAAGGATAGGCCCGGCGGACGGGCACGCTCGTGCATTCGGAAAAAACCGCAAAGCACGTGGCGTTCCGTCAACCCATGGGTCGAATTTTTACTCGGATCTCAACAATTGTCTCAATTTTTCCGATCCAGCGGCCGATACCGGACAAGCTCGGATGTAGGATCGCCGGTCAGACCACATTTCGACGAGGGCTTGCTCGATTCCGGTCACAACGGCCCCCCCTCACGCCCGAAGCGGCGAGGCGCCAGGAGGCCCGGCCCGAACCAATTCGGGGGCCTGGGTTGCGGGGGTTCTTGCGCTCTCGACGGTCTTGACGGCCTGCCTCGGACCGAAGCCGACGAGGGCCGCCGGCGCGCATGAGGCGGTTTCGCAATCCGGGATCGCGCCTTGCTTGCCGAGAAGACCGGTGACGAACGGAGCGTCGATCTCCACTATCAGGCGGTCGCATATGCGTATGCCGTCCTGATCTCGTCGGCGGAACGAGACGGCGAGATCGCCAACCGCGCCATCCAGATCTACAACGAGAGTGTCTCGGGCTGCCTCCGAACGGCCGACCGATTCGGCCGGATCAATCCTCGGTCGAGCCTCGTGATCAACGGCCCCTCGGGAGCAATCCACGTCCCCGTGGTCCATCGCGGCTTCGTCTGGCCCTCCGGCGAGTTCGCCAGGCTCAGGAATGCGTGCCCCGCTCCACTCAACATCTCGCAACGACGGCCTCATTGCCGTTTCGGGCTGGGCTCGAGTGAGGTGGTCGAGCGGCCCAACCCGAGGCTCACGACGTCGGATCGATTCCTCCCCAATCGTGCCTTCTTCCCGGCGACGGCCGTCCTCCGCCCCGATCTCACCCCCTGGCTAGGCTCGCCCGTCGCCTCATCGGAGGGCGACGTTCTGGAGCTTTACGACCCGATCCGGGCACGGACGGTCGAGCTGGCCGGGGAGCAATTCCCCCTCTCGGCCGATTTCGACGCCCCGCTCGCCTTCGCCCACGAAGCCGAGCAGAGCCGCAAGACGATCCGCGAGGCATTCCGCGACCCCGACAAGCAGCTCCACCGGGTCGGGATCGAGCTGCTGGAACCGCAACAGCCCGGCAAGGTCTGGCTGGTCCTGGTCCACGGCCTGCGCGACGACCCGTTCCACTTCACCGACATGATCGGCGCGCTCCGGTCGCGCCCCGGTTTCTTGGATCGCTACCAGATCGCGGTCTTCCGCTATCCGACGGGGGACACCTTCCTGCGGTCGGCCGCCCAGCTTCGCGCGAGCCTGCGAGACGTGGCCGCGACCTTCGACCCCTCGGGCGTCGACCCGGGCGTCCAGAATATGGTGGTGGTCGGATTCAGCATGGGGGGCCTGCTGGCGAAGCTGCAAATCGCCCGGAGCGGAGACGCGCTCTGGGCGCATGCGTCGCCCAGGCCGCTGGACTCGCTCGTCACGGCCGAGTCGTCGCGGGAGTTGCTCCGAGAGTGCTTCCACTTCGAGCCGGTCGACTCGGTCCGCCGGGTCATCTACGTCGCCACCCCGCACGACGGCGCCTCGATCCCCACCCAGATCCTGGGACGGACCTACACGCGCTTCCTCCGGCAGCCCTCCGACACGCATTCCATCGCCGAGCAGCTCGTGCGAGACAACGGAGACGCCATCCTGCCGTTCCTGAAGGACATGCCGTCAAGCCTCGACCTGATGAGCCACGCACGCCCCTTCCTGCGCACGATGAGGCGGATTCCGGTCAACCCCGGGGCCATCCAGCACACGATCGCCGGCACGTCGTACCTCCCCCCGGCGATCGCCCGAGGCGACGGCGTGATGTCGCTCGAAAGCGCCCACGTCGAGGAGGCGGCCAGCGAGACCTGGGTCCCCGCGATCCACACCAACATCTGCACCAACCTCGCCGTCATCGCCGAAGTCGAACGCATCCTCAAGGTTCACTTGCGGGAGATGGGGATGCCCGTCGAGTCGGAATGACGGCGGAACGCGCTTGCCGATCGATCCATCCGGACACCCTGCCCGCGAGCGTTCCCAAAAGCAGGGTTCAGGCCGAATTCCGGCGTCGTTCGAGTCGGGACCGCAGCCAGTTTCGGGCGATGGCCGCGTCGTCGAAGTGGACGATCCGGTCGGCGAGGATCTGGAGCGTGTGACGCCCTTTCCCCGCGATCAGGACCACGTCGCCGGGCTGGGCGTCGGCGAGCGCCGCCTCGATGGCGAGGGCGCGGTCCATCTGGACGAGGGCCTTGCCGGGCCGGTGGAGGCCCCCCAGGAGGTCGTCGACGATCCGGTTCGGGTCTTCCGATCGAGGGTTGCCGAGGGTGATGATCAGGCGGTCGGCGCCCCGTTCGGCGGCGGTCGCGAGCTGCCGTCGCTCCTCGCCTTCGCGCCCGCCTTCTCCGCCGAGCACGCAATGGACCCGGCCTCCGGAAATCCCCCGCAAGGCGGCGAGGGCCTCGAAAAGCTCGCCGGGAGTCTGGGCGTCGTCGATCCGGACGTCGAAGGGCTGCCCTTCGTCGATCGCCTGGAGCCGGCCGGCGATCGTCTCGCACCCTTCCAGGGCCGCGGCGACGGCCGACGCGTCGATCTCGAGCGCCCAGGCGGCGGCGGCGGCGGCCAGGGCGCTCGTCACCTGGCGTCGGCCGATCAGCTTCGACGTGATCTCGAGCTCGCGGTGGAAGCCCCGAATCCGGAACGCCGAGCCGCTCGCGTCGAGCCGGTCGATCCTCGCGGTCACGTCCGCGGGCCGATCGATGCCGAAGGTCACGCGATGGGCGTCGAGATTGACCGAGCCGAGCAGCTCGGCATGGGGGTCGTCGGCGTTCACGACGGCCACTCCGCCGGGGACGATCCGGCGGAACAGCTTCGCCTTGGCGCGTCGATTCTTGATCAGGGTCTCGGCGGGAAATCCGAACGGGACCGAGACGTCGGTCGCGATGGCCGCTTGCAGCTCGATCCCCTCGGCGCGGCGGTATTCCAGGGCGGGCCCGGAGAATTCGACCACCCCGGAATCGCAACCGCGATCGACCATCTCGCCCAGCATCGCGGCCAGGCCCGCCGCGCCCGGGCCGGAGAGCGGACCGGAGCCCGATCGCGAGCCCGCCACTTTCCCCGGGCCGAACCCCGCGCCGATCGGCCGGGTCGCCACCCCGTCGGACCAGCCGAGCGAGCCGACGAGGCCGCAACGTTCCCCCGAGGCTTCGAGGATGGATCGCATCAGGAGGCCGGTGACCGTCTTGCCGAAGGTGCCGGTCACGCCGACCGTTTTGAGGCTCTTCGCCGGATCGCCGGCAAGCGCGTGGCAAATCCTCGCGTGCGCGGCCCTCGAATCGGTCACGACGACCTGGAGCCGCCCGGCCAACTCGTTCGGGCGTTCCACCACGACCCCCGCCGCCCCTCGTTCGAGCGCCTCGCGGATGAATGCGTGGCCATCGTATCCCTCCCCCCGAACCGCGACGAACACCTGACCCGGGTCGAGCCGGCGATGATCGTCCGAGCAGCCGGAGACTTCCCAATCGGGGCATCCCTCGAAGCTCGCCCCGGTCAGGAGGCGACGCAAACTGACCGACGGGATTCCCTGCTGAGCCTGGCGGTCCACGAACCAGCGCGCCATCGGCTTGTGCCTCCTTGCCTGAGTCTGCCTGCCGTCCTAGCCGGCTTCCGTCCTGATCCCGAGTCCGACCCTCGAACCGCGCCGGTTCCTCGGCGGAACGGCCCGATCTTCCTACTGGCACGAGATTTCCGATTGCAGGAGGTTTGGCCTGAATCCCTGGCCTCGCCCCCCGGCGGGGTGATTCGCATGGAGGTGGCGGCATTCTTGGGCAATCTTCAAAAAAAGACAATCCCAAGACTCAAGTCCCGAAGCGATTCTGCCGACGAGGCGGATTATCCTCGCGGACGTCGCCGGTTCTCCCAATGCGCAAAAGTCCAAAACGGGGGGTTTTGGACTTTTGCGCATTGGTTGGTCGGATGTCACTCTCTCTCAGTCTTCGCCGCCGAGCCGCTTTTCCAGGTCTGCCACCGGGACGAAGACGAACGCCCGGCCAATCTTCTGCTTGATCATCAGTCCTCGCTCGGAGAGATCCAGGAGATCGGCCCGGGCCGTCTGATACACGATCCCGTGACTGTTCTTGTGCGTCTCGACCGTGTAGCGCCATCCCGGATGCCGCAGGGCATGACGGATCAGGTCGCGCTGGCGATGGTTGAGCAGGGCCGCCCCGCGCAGTTCCCGGTCCATCTCCCGCAGTTCCCGGGTGCGTCGCCGCATGTAGTCGTGCAGCTCCTTGATGGCGCGATTGATGATCTCCAGATGATAAACCACGAAATACGTCAGGTCGTTGTCGTCCGTCTCGGTATGGAGAAATGCGAGACCGTAGCGTACCGGGGCTTTCAGGATGAAATTCGAGATCGAAACATACTCGAACAGCCAATACCCATGATGCAGCATCGACCAGTAGAACAGGGCCCTCGCCGTGCGGCCATTGCCGTCGACGAAGGGATGATCGTACGCCAGCCAGAAATGGAGGATGATCGAGCGGATCGCGGGGTGGACGAAATCCTCGGGGGTCTTCCCGTTGGCGAAGTCGCACATCGCGGCCATTCGAGCCTCAAGCTGGTCGTCCGGCGGCGGCCGATGATAGGTCTCCTCGCCGTATTCATCCCCCACCACGCGATATTCGCCCGCCTGGCGGAACCGCCCGGCGGCGGTCGGGTCGTCGAGCGTCCCGTCGGTCACCATCCGGTGAAGTTCGAAGACCAGGTCTTTCGTGAGGGGCCGATCCTTGACCTGGCCGATCCGCAGCATCGTTTGATAATTATTGAGGATCATCCGCTCGCTCCGATCGCGCGGATCTCTCCCCTCCCGGATCATCGCCTTGGCCTCTTCCCGGGTCGTCGCCGCTCCTTCAAGCTGGCTCGACGTGATCGCCTCCTCCATCAACGACCGGACCACGTAATGCCCCCTCGTGTCGGCGTCGGTCACGACCTCCGCCATCTGGACCGTGCCGCCGGCATTCAGGTCGATGAAATGCAACGTCTCCTGCATCGAATCCAACATCACGCACGAAAATCGATTTCCTTTCAAATCCCGAATCGGAAACCACTTGCGAAGCATTCGCTTGAATTTCAGCCCGAACCACCATTCCACGAGCGTCAGGTCGTCTGGCGGCGTCCGATGTCTCAGTTCATCCCATTGCAGATACTTGCCATCGACCGTTGGGCTATCGACGGCTTCCATGCACTCAAGCAAACGATCTCCCCCGATCTGGGCGATCATTTCTCGTTGCGACGGCGGGTTCTTGGGAATTTTCACGGCATTAATCCAAGACTTATTTCAAGTTAGCCCAATTACTAATCTGCTACTAAAAAATACTAAATTAGTATTTCGGCCGCCAGGAGTCTTCTGCCACCGGCAATTACCAATCTGCTACTAAAAGATACTAAATTAGTATTTCGGCTTTCCGTTCGGCGTGGACTCACAGCCCCCGCCGAGGCGTCCGTCCCAATGCGCAAAAGTCCAAAACCCCCCGTTTTGGACTTTTGCGCATTGGGACGACCTCCCATAACAAGGGGGGATGATGACTCCGGAGGCCGCGTGTCGGCCGTGATTGAGCCCGGTCGTCACGCCTTGAAGCGGCGGGAGAGCCCTTGATCGATGTTGTCGATCGATTCGAGGTTGCGTCCGATCAGCTCATGGTTGAGGTCGCCGGGGTCGCCGAATTTCAGCTCATGGCCGCGCGGGGCGTCCCAGAGGACGTAGCGTTCGGTGTTCTGGAAG
>CALKTZ010000445.1 GCA_937997355.1 uncultured Planctomycetales bacterium
ATCAACGGCGACCTCGGCCTCACCCCCCGTCATCCGGCCGGCGAGCCGGTCGAATCGGTAGCGCGACTCCAGGACGATGAGCACCGTCAGGAGCAGATACAAACCGAGTTTGACGATCGCCCAGGTCACTCCAAACGTGAGCGGCCACCAGGCAAATGGATTTGCCCTTGAACTATCGAAGCCGTGTATCGTGATCCAAAGGTATTGGATGAAGAGTGCCCCGATCCCAACGATGATCCCCGCCAGGATCGAGAACGACGCCATCAGGACCAACCAGAAAACGACCGTCATCGCCATCGATTTGGCGGCGGTTGCCGAGGTCAGCGAGAGTCGAACCCCAACCGCCGCCAGGCATCCGCCGATCACGAAGAGGCCCACCAGTTGGTAAGCATACGATTGATAAGGCAACTCGCCGCCGATCACCGCGAGGGTCCACGCCCAGATCGCCGCCACGATGAGCCATCGGAGCGAGTAAAGACTGCCATAGAGTTTCCCGACGACGATCTCCCTGCCTTCGAGCGGACTGGTCAAGATCCCCTCCCAGGTCCCTCGCTCTCGCTCCGAGGAAATCGCCACGGCGGCGCGGAGTCCGATCGCAAGCTGGATCAAATAACCGACCAGCACCGCCGATCCGCTGATCATCAGGCCGAGCCACTGGGTGTATGCCGCCACGGCATCGTACCGCGTTTCCCAGCCCAGCCGGTAGATGATGAGTCCCGTGTAGCCGAGCCCCGCGCCGAACAATACAACGAAGGCGAGCAGCCCCAGCCAGCGTCCGGCGCGGCCGAGGGGGCTCACCCGCTCGATATAGAGTTCCTTCCACAGCACGGGGCGTCGTTCGTCGACCGGCGGCACCCTTCGCCGTCGCCTCTTTCGGCCCGATCGGACATCGCCCGACTGCGCCCCGAGACAGGCCGGCCGCAACCGCCAGGCCGCGACCGACAGGCCAAGAAGGCCCAGGCAACTCCAGACCAGCATGGTCAGGAGAGCGGGTACGAAGTCTTCCCACCGGATCAGGGAGTCCATGCTCTGGAACGGATTGATCAAGGACACCCATTCTTCCGCTTCCGGGGAGTGATTCTCCGCCCACATCAAGCTCAACGGGAGGCCGAGGAAGATGAAGAGATAGACGATCAGGAGGGCATCCCGGCCGCGTCGGAAGACCGACGATGCGGCGAGGGAAATCCCTCCGACACCGAACGCCAACGCGATCGGAAGCCCTGCCATGCTGAGCATGACGAGCACGGGCAAGTCGGCCAAGGCCGCGAGGAGATAGACGAGAGGTGCGCCGGCCAGCAGGATCATCCCCACCTGGAACAGCTTCCCCCCGAGCCGCCCCGTCACGATCTGCCACGAATTGACCCGGGTGGTCAGCAAGAGGGTGAGCGCCCCTCGCTCCTTGTCGCCGGCCAAGCTCCCGGCAAGGATCGCCGGGGTGACCAAAAGCGCGATGACCACGGCCATCCCTTCAACGATCCCGAGCCCGATCTCCACCTCCCCCCGCGGTCGGTAGAATGGATCGACCTTGAGACCGAACCACCACCACCAGAGCACCCCGAACACCACCAGGGACGCAGCCAATGCCGCCAGGCAGCGGACCACCATCACCCAGGGCCGCCCCGCGGATCGCCGGCATTCCGGAACGATCAAGGGTCCGAAGATGGCTTCGGCGATGGCGCTCACAGCAGGTCGGGCTCAAGCGCCGCGGGCTTCGACGGCGAGACACGGCATGCGGCGGCGGTGCCGGGACGGGTCAGGAGGACCAGGCCGATGATCGGCCAAACGGAACCGAGGACGAAGCCGAGCACGGCCATGACCGTCCCGGCGATCGCCTGGAATCGCGCCATGTCCCCCATCGGAAACGCCGCCGGATTGCCGGCGTTCTTCGTCATTTCTCTCATCATGTCGGCCGACATCTTGCTCGACATCGGCACGATGACCAGGATCGTGATCAGCATCAAGATGGCCAGGCGGGCGATTTTCAAGCCGAAGATCCAGATCCCCAGCTTGCGGCCTCGCTCCCTGAGTCGTAGGAGCCCGATTCCCGAAATGAACATCCCCACATTGAGCGCCAGCCCGCTGAGCAGATCGCACCACATCCAGGCCCGATAACCGGGAGTCGACGTCATGTCCTGAATTTTCTTGAAGTCGGGCATCTTGATGGAGGGCGTTTTTTCGATCGCGTCGAGCTGCTGCTTGAGCCTGGTCTTTTCTTGTTCTTCCTTGGCGTCGGCCAACTCTTTCTTCACCTCCTCCACGCGATTCTTGCGATCGGTTTCAGCCTTGGCCTGAATCTCGCCCAAAGACTTCTGCGACATCTCCATGATCATCGGTGTCAGGACGAACATCGCCAGGTTGAAGGCGATATAGAGCATCACGAGCAAGGCAAATACGATGTTGAGCGTGCCGACCAATTTGGCCCGCTGCGGAGTGGGAAGCACATATCCGGTCGGAATTCCCTGGCTCATGACGCTGTTGCCCCAAATCGAGACGGTTTCGGCCCCGAGACCAACTCGGCCGATATGTGACTCGTCCCTCAGACCAGGATATTAGCGGGTATTTTTGAAGAAAGACAGATTTCATCGGTTTTGGTAGCTTTGTTGCCGCCGAGGCACTCGACGAGAATCCCGAGCCGGTATTTTCGTCAGGGTTTTCAAGCGAAACCCGGCGATCGATTGCGCGATCCTGCGGGAGAAACATCCGGCCGGATTCGGAAAAAGGGTGAGGTGACGACGATGTCCGCGGGTGCCATTTTCATCACGCTGGTGATCGCCATGTTTCCGGCGCTCATCCTCGTGGCTCTGGTCGTCAAGCTTTGGGAAATCCACGAAGCTTCCCGATGGCCGGAGACCACGGGAAAGGTCATCGCGTCGAGAGTCCAATCGCGTCGAAACCGGCCCGACGACCAGGCATACAACTTCAAAGACACGGAGGTTTCGAATGAGCCGTTCGTCGAATATGAATACAAGGTCGGCGGCCGGAAGTACCGATGCTCCCGGATCACCATCGGGGAAAAGATTAGCGGTTCCGAGTTGAAGGAGACTCTCGACCGCTACCCGGTCGGGAAGTCGGTGACGGTCTATTATCACCCCGGCAATCCGGCCCGGGCCTTGCTGGAACGCACACTCCCCACGAAGCCCATGATCGTGGGCGGGGGTGCGTTGCTCCTCTTCTTCGTGGGGGGCCCGCTACTCGCGGCGTTCCTTTATTTCAATCTGCTCGGCTGGCTGAAGTCTCAGATGGCGAATCCGGGGCGGGCGTCGGCGACGGCCGTGGTGACCGGACTTGGGATCGCCGCGACCTGGTTCACCGTGGTCTTCAACAAGATGGTCCGAGACGCCAGCCGCTGGCCGGTCACGCGAGGGAGGATCGTGGCCTCGGATGTCGAGGGGTTTCGAGACTGGAGGAATACCGACTCGCACAATCGTTCGGGCATGCGCTTCAAGCCCGGCGTCACATATGCCTACGAGGTCAACGGTCGCGAATACCTGGGCGATCGATTGACAATGGGCGTCGTCGTCTCCTCCTCGATTCCCGGCCTTTCCGGCCGAACGGCCGCCAGATATCCGGTCGGCAGCGAGGTGACGGTCCACTACAATCCGCTCAGCCCCGGCGAGTCGGTCCTCAATCCGCATTCCGCGCTGCATCAAATCCTCTGGCTCATCGCCGCGGCCCTGTTCCTCCTGGCCTGGGCCATGGCGACGGGCAGGATTCGATAGAGCCCACTCCACGCCCCGGTTCTCCAACGAAAAACCCGGTGGGCCGGGCCGTTCGCGGTCAACGACGAAAATGCACGATTCCCCAGAATTTGGAGACTCGTGCATTCGCAAGGTCGACACAACGGGGCGTTCGCCGTCGACGGAAGGTTCATCCGGCCGTCGCGTTTTCGTGGTCAGCCGGTGCTTCCATTTAGACGGTGCGGCGGCGCTTCAGCGCGACCAGGCCGGCGACGCCCGCGATCCCGCAAAGGACCAGCGACGAAGGTTCGGGCACGGCGGTCAGGAACCGAACCGTGTCGATCGCGAAGTTGACGGAGCCGGTCCTCTGGTTCGAGATCACCACGAAACTCGTGATCCCCGAGCCGAAGACGGAGACCGTCCCCACCGCCCCCGCGCCGGCGCCGAACGCGGCGAGATCGATCGACACGCTGTCGATCAAGTTGTTGTTGATGCCATAGGCCGACAGGGTGAACGTCCCGGCGGAAAGGCCGTTCGCGATATCCAGCGTGATGCCGTTCACGCCGAAGCTTGGCGCGAACTGAGCGGAAATCACGCCCGGCAAGCTGCTATTGTCGGCGAGTCGGTGGAGATCGCTCGTGGCGTACAGATTGGCCTTCGAAGTGGCCTCGTTGTCGTAGGCCGAATCATTGATGACGACGCCGCCGCCGAAGGTGGCGAATCGCGTGAAGTCGGGGCCGAGATCGCCCCCGGGCGTGACATCGCTGAGGAAGGCGGGAGCGGTCACATCGTCGAAGTCGACCACGAAACCCGCGCGGGCCGTCGTCGAGGCACCCGCCAGGATCGCCATCGCGAGCAAAGTTCGTTGAAACGCCTTGAAGTACATCATCCTAATGTCTCCGATAGCTGCAAATTGTTCCGGCCTTCCCAACCATGGAATGCCGGCGCGGGGGATTGTCGCAGATTGCGGATTTTCGCACAACCGACGATTTTTCACTCCCCTTGACGGCTCATTCGCCGCCGATCGGGCGGCAAGAAACGCCCGGAACACAATCCCGAACCCTGGCTAACCGGAGCACTCAAAGCCGGAGAATCCGTCCGAAAATCGGTCGTATCGTCAACGAATAAGGTCGAGATTTACGGTCGCCGTCTTGCCGGCTTCCACCGTCACCTCGCCTCGCGCGATGGTCATCGAGGCGGGATTCGTGCTCTGGAGCACGTAGATTCCCGGCTCCAGATCCTTGAAGGAGTAGGTCCCGTCCTTGGCCGATTTCGTCGAGAGGAGCTTGGGTTCCGAACCGGCCTTGGGCGCCTTGAGGGCCGTGTAGATGGTGAGGTCGGGCTGAGGGCGATCCCCCTCGGTGAGCTTGCCGGCGATCTCGCCCACTTTCGGCATCGCGGCCTTCTTGGCCTCTTCTTCGGCCGGGTCGGGCGCCGGCTTGGGGAGGATGATCCCCACCTCATCGGTGGCGAATCCCGCGAGGTCGACATTGCTGAGGGCGCGGACACTCACCACGACGGGGCCGGTCGCCGTCTCAGGGATGACGAGTTTCGCTTCCCAGGTGGCGCGGGGTTCGCTCCCCTTCTGGATTCCCTTGAAGAGCCGTTTCTCGTCCTGGGCCTTCTTGAAGTCGTCCGCGTTCCCCTTGCCGTAGTAGAAAACGACCTCCTTCAAGCCGGACGCGGGAGAGGTCACCGTGGCCGCCGCCTCGACGATCCCCTTGGGCTTGGCCTCTTTCGGGAGCTTGAGCGCGATTTCGGCCGGGGGCTGATCGTCGAGGATCTTGTCGATCGTATAGTCGGCGAGTTCCGTCCTGCCGTCGGAATCGAGCAGCCCGGCGCGAAGGCGGCGTTTGCCTCGAATATTCGCGACGCTGAGCTCCGGCTCCCAGTCCTTGCTGGATGCCTCGAAGAGGAGCGCCCCTTCCGCCCCTCGTGCATCGAAGGCGATTCGACGGTCCTTGGCGCGAGGCCGTTCGAACGGGGTGATATCGTCCACCACGCGTCCATCGATAACCTGGCCGATCTGCCAACGCAAGCGAGAGCCCGGCGGCGCGTCGTCGACCTGGAACGCGACTTTCAGCTTCGCGCTCTCCTTCGGGCGGATCACCTGGTTGGCCTCGAAATAGATGCGCGGCTTGCTGATCAGCTCGGCCCCCTGCCGGCTCCCCGATTGCTCGAAACGCGTCCGGAACCAGAAGGCTCGCTTGAGCCCGTCGACATCGACGGGGACCAACCCTTCGGTCTTCTCCAATGGGTTCAGGGCGAGCCCCGCGGCATAGAGGGTCTCCTCTGCCGCGGGGTCCAGCGTCCCCTCCAGCTTCATTTCCTTGGGGATCCCGTCGAGGGCCGGGATGAGCCGCTTTTCGAGGGCCATCAGGAGCGATGCGGGGAGCGTCATATTGGGGCGTGCGCGGAACCTCAGCTCGAGCCGGTTGTCCTCGCCGGGCTGCCGAGGGGTGAATCGGGCCCCCACCACTTCGAGGAAGTCTCGGGGGGATGCCAGGTCGACGGTCATTTTCTGGAGCTGATAGACCTCGCCGGAGGAGGCATCCTTGAGACGGAACTGAAGCTGTGCGGGATCGGGCAGCGGCTGGAGCGCCTCGGTCGGCGGGATCGGTGCCGCGCCGAATGCCGGCACCTTCATGGTCGAACTGGGAGGAAGGGCCATTGGCTTCTCGGTCGAGCCCGCCGTCGCGACGACCGCGTCTCCCTTGAGGATTTCGACGACCACCTTGCGCGGGGTCGTCGATGGGTTTTTGACGTAGAGGTAAAACTTCTGCCGCACGGGAACCCCGCCCTCGGCGATCGCACGGAGGCGAAGCTCGAACGGGATCTCCAGGCACTGGGCCGGATCGGGGCTCAAGGCGAGTTGAAGCTGCTCGCTGCTCGGTACGATCGCCAGCGGTATCGGCAAGTGGTAGCTGCGATTCTCCCCCAATCGGGCCTGGAGGATGAAGCCGCTTGGCGCGGGGGCAGGCCCCGGAGGCCGAATCCCACTCTCCGACCATTCCACCTGAACATTCACGCTCTGGGCGTTCTGCGGCTTGAGCTCCAGATTCAGCGTGGGGCCGCCGACGAGATTGACGCGCAATCGGTCGTCGGCGGGTTCCAGGACCCGCAGCATAACCTTCTTCGGGTCGGATTCGGCCAGGGTGCGTAAATTCACCTGAACCGAGAGCTGCTGACGATTGCGATCGGCGGAGAGCCGAACCGGCGAAGACGCCGAGACCGCGTCGCTCGAAAGCTCGGGATAAAGCTCCGCGACCGGTTCCGAATTGCTCAGGAATTTGAGCTCGGCCTGCCTGTAGAAGCTGCCGATTTCCGGGGTCCGTGCATCCTCCTTCTCATGGCGATAGCGGCTGCTGAGCCAGGCGAGGAGGGCGCGCTGGCGAGCCCCCTTCGACTCCTGAACGAGATGCTCGGGCCATCTCAGGTCGTCGACCGGGGCCACCCAGGATGCACGTTCCTCTCCCGGCCCTCGTTCCTGGAGGAGCTTCTTCAGGTCTCGTCGGACGTTCGCGCAACGCCCCGCCATCAAGGTCCAGAGCATCGAGATCGAATCGGAAAACTGGCCGGAACGCGTGTCTTCCCGCTGACCCGCAACCGTCGCGAGAGCGCGTTTCAGGGCGGCATCCATCTCCTGGGCGGTTTCTCGATCTCCCGCGAGGTGGAGCAGTCCCGCCAATCGGTTCGCCCTCGCGGTGGCTCGGTCCATCCGATCTTTCTGAAGCTGACGCGCCCGGGTCGAAGGATTGGTCGAATCCGGCTGATCGGAGGGGGGAACCTTCGCGAGTCGCCGGTCGAGGTCTCGCCCCGCTTCCCAGAGTGCTTGTCGCTGTTGAGCCTTGACGAACGGCGTCGTCAAGATTGCCTCGATTCGGACGGCCAGGCTCGGGTCGGGGCGTTCCTGTTCGGAGCGGCAGTCCTCGATCAATCCGCGCAAGGCCCGTTCCGAAAACGGCTCCTGGAGCGATTTGAGCAGATCGTTCAACGACTCGGTCGTCTCGACGAGATCGTCGTTGAGCAGCCCGACGGCATCGCGAGTCGGCATATCGGAGGGGGGAACGAGCAGATCGCCGAGGGCTTGCGCCTTGAGCGCGGCCTCGTGCCAGAGCTTTTCGAGCTCGGGCTGGTAGATGGTTTCCAGGAAAGGAATTTCCGCCGGCAGGACGGCCCGGGCCTGAGCGAGCGTCGCCTGGGCGGCGTCGATCTTGCGCTGAGAGCTGACGATGAAATCATAGGCGGCCCGGGCCCTGGCCCAGTCGTTATCGATCTGTTTCCACGACGCATAACCGGCGGTTTGCGGCAGGGTGAGGATCTCGACCTCATGGCGGAGCGAATCGGCCTGGTCGAGAAGTCCTGAGAGCCAGGCCAGCGAGCGCGGCTGGCAATCGGCCTGCTCGGCGATGACGACAACCTCCCAGGCATGTTTCGCCGTCTCTTCCGACCAGGGCTCCAGGCCGGGGAGATTGGATCTGAGGGCCAGCAGGCCCAGGAAACGTAGCTCGATCAGATCGCGCTGGAGCGAAGTGTCGGCCTTGATCGCCTGATCCACGATCGAATCGGCGAATTGAATCGTCTTGGCATCGAACCGTTCGTCGGCCGCGGAGAGCACGTCGACCATCGCGCCGGCGAGGTCGAGCATCGTCTTCCCTTTCAGCTTGGCCAGGAACGCCTTGACCGCCGCCGTCAGCGCCTCGGCCTGCTGCTCCGGCTTGGAAAAGGCATCAGGTTCCCGGCGACGCCGGAACACGGCCTTGAGTTCGGCGATGAGGGCATCTTCGGGCTTCCAGCCCAGCGCCCGAGCCTGGCCGACCGATTTGGGGGTGAGCCAGGTTGCCTCGCGAACTTCCTTCAGCTTCTCCTTGATCTGATCGCATGCGCGTTTGGTTTCGGATCGGATCTTGGCCGGGTCATCTCCCCCGCGCCATCGCCGGTCGGCCCGGATCAACTGCGCTTCGAGGGCGCGGAACGGGCGAGGCGAATCCGCATAGTCGCCCGAGCTCCAGAGCGCATCGCGGGCCGACCACTCGGCCATGAGCCAGGAAGGGTAAGCCCGAGGGTCCGCCTCCTCACGGGATTCTTCCTTGCCGGCCGGTTTCTCCTTTTCTTTCTCCTTGTCCTGGGCTTTTTCCTTGTTCTCTCCCTTCTCCTTGTCCTGGGCTTTTTCGTCCTCCTTCGCCTTCTCCTTTTCTTTCTCGGGCGGAGCCTCGGCCTTATCCTTCGCGACAGGTTCCGGCGCGGGCTTGGCCCTGATCACGCGTCGGCTGCCGACCGAGACCAGGGCGAAATCCTGGCCTCGGCCGAGCAATTCCGGAGTCTGGCGAAGGCCGCGATAGTGAAGCGCATCGCGATGCACCAGCTTGCCGAGGTATGCGGCCAGTTCCTTGACCTTGATCTGGCCGTCCCCGTTGGCGTCGGCGGCCGGATCTTCCAGGCCGATCTGAAGATGGTGGTTGAAGAGCGAGCCCTCGAAGGAATCGATCTCCACCGACGTTTCGCCTTCCGAACAGGCGAGCAGGATCAAGCCGGGATTCCTGGGGTCCGCCTCGCCAGAGCCTCCGATGGGGCGATCGACCTCGGCACGGATGAGGTCGGAGACGCCGTCGGAGGTCCCCATCCCTCCGAGATCGCTGAGATCGAGCCGGGATTTCGTGAGGTCCAGGATGAGCAGCTTCTTCCGCGCGGGGCAGGCCGCGAATTGTTCGAGCACCGTCCGGAGCGGGAGCATGGTGCCCGGCTCATTGGGGTTGGACGCCTTGGCCAGAATCCGGATCGGGCCATGCTTCTCCGCTTCGACCCCCGAGACGACCGCGTAACCGGAAAAATGCACGACGATGGAATCGCCGGGCTTCTGCTTGCCGAGCGCGCTCAGGCCGAGATTCATGACCTCGATATCCGGATCGTCGAAGTCGGATTCATCGAACTCTCGGAACCGGTTGCCCTCGCGAATCGCCCGTCGATCGGAGTCGATCCACGAGATGGGGGCGATCGACTTCAACGCGTGACGGCCGACCCAGAACGGGACGTATCGGGTCTTGGGCTGAAACCAACCCCCGAAGAGGAGGAGCAGATAGATGGCGACCATCGCCGCCCCCCCGAGCAGGGTGCCCAGGATGCCGATGGCGGTCCACTTCTTGGCCTGCTTGCGGTTCGCGGAGGGCCTGGTCGATTTCGACGCCTTCCAACGCCCGCGGCCGTCACTTCCATCACGAGGAGGCATCATTCAACTCCCGGTCCTGTTCGGTGAGTAGGCGGCGGCCCCGCCTTCGACGGATCTTCGCGTGTCTTCCGCTTTCGCCGATGTCGGCCGGCCGACCGCATTACGGCTCAAGGATCGCTTCCGGAGGCTCGGGCAGCTTCTCGTTCACCCGAGGCGGGTCGAGTTTGAGTTCGGCGACCTGCTTCCGCCCCTCGGCCAGCGCCTTGAGCTTGGCGACGGGGATCAGGCTCAGGCCCCGGAGGTTGTCGACCTCCGTCTGGGTGATCGGCCCGAAGAGTCCCGTGTAGGCGTCGGCACGGAGATAGAAACGATGTTCGAAACCGCTCGGGGTGATCCCCGGGAGCCGCCTCGGGTCGACGAAAATGGGGCGATCTCGGGGGTGGCGCATTCGAATGACCAGGCAATTGACCTCGGTCGGCTCGAGGTCGACCCGGGTCCTGAGCCGGTGCGGTTCCAGGCGAATGCTCTCGACGATCGCGGCCGTCCCATCTTCGAAGCGGACCTCCCGATCCTTGACGTCCTGGGCGCGGTTGAAGGTGAATGGCGAGGGGCTGACCGCCTGATCCGCTTCCTGGCCGGCCAACCACCAGGCCTTGATCGCGGGATTGGCCGGGCCATTGCCAGCCGCGGAGGGGATCCATCGGGGAACATCGCCTCGCCAGACCGTGGCGGGATAGGCCCCGAGCTCATGCCAGCGGACGGCAAACTCTCCCTCTCCCTGGACGCCCTGGGAAGCCAGCTCGAACCAGGCGAAGCGCGGCGGCGTCTGGCGAACCCGGGTCGAACCGCCGTTGCCGATCGGCTCCAGGATCGTGAAGAGCTGCACCGGACCGATCGGATCCTTCTCCTCATACCGCGAGCGGAGCGCCGAGTAACGCCAGCCGCCGGCATCTCCGGAGTCTTTCCGAGAGATGAAGTCGTCGCTGTAGAGGGCGCGTTCGAACCCGATACCGCCGCTGCCGTCCGGGACCAGGCGGACGATGAGCCGGTCTCCTTGCTCAAGGTCGACGGCCCCTTCATAAACCTTATCGGCCTGAACCTTCAGCGTGTAGGAACCCGTCTTGAGCCCCTTCGTCGCCCAGCGATTGACCTCCCCCGGGCTGGTGACATCCAGCACATCCGCGGCCTTGCCATCGGGGCCAATGATCCGGCATGTCAGCTTCTGCTTGATCGATCGCTCGAGCATCGAGAGCAGGCGTTGCTCATCCTCGGCGGAGAAATAATGCCCCTCGGGATCGAGGTGCGTGATCGCATCCTCGAACTGCTCGCGAGCTTCCTGGCCTTCCTTCTCGCCGACCTTGAAGAAGACCATGTTGATCGCAATCCCGGTATCCTTGAAATACTGGCGGATGAATTCCGGGATGGTCATGTTGGTCGGGTTGAAGGCGCGATTCTCGGAGAACCGGCGATCCTTGCCGTCGCTGAGGACGAGCATCGTCTTGAGTCCCTTGGTCGCCTTGTCGAGCTCGAGCTTGGCCTTCCACATGGCCTGGACCAGGGGGGTCCCGTGGAACGGGATGAGGGCATCGAGCGACTTGCTCAGCCCGTCAAGCTCGTTGCGGTCCCAGGGGGCCGCCTCGCGGAGCATTCGAATCGTGAGCTCGGGGCGCTCGTACTGGAGGACATCGGGATCTTGCCGGACATTGTTCTTGTCGAAGCCTTCCGCCGCCTGGCCGAAGATGCAGATGCTGAGCATCGTCCTGGGGGGGAGTTGCTTGAGCACGGAGATCAGGGATCGCTTCGCCTCCTTGAATTTGGACGCCCCCTGTTCCACCATGCTCCCGGAACAATCCAGGACGATGGCGACGGAGCCGTTCCCCTCGCCGAACTGCTTGACGATCTCCTGATCGGCGCGAACCGCCATGCTCGCCTCGGGGGGATTGGGGACCCCGGGGCCTTCGATCGCGATCTCGGGGAGCGGGTCGATCTCGACGGGGGTGGGTCGATCGAAGACTTGCCCCCGGAAGAAGCCGCGAACCCCGAAGGTGGTCCGATCCGTCTGGGGGGCCAGACGCTTGGGGTCGGATGCCGACTGCCGAAGCTGCCGGCTGGAGATATTGAAGGTGATCGTCTGGTCCGCCCCCTCGCCGGGGCGCCGATGGACCATGCGGTAGCCCCCCCGTTCATTCTCCTGAATTTCGAGCCCCGGGCCGGGTTCCGGCTTGACCACCGGCACCCCCTCCGGAACCTTCCCCGTCTCGACGAGCCGGAAGTCGACGCTCCGACTCAGCTCGCTGGTGAAGATGATCGGTTTGGTTTCTTCGAAGCCGAGGCTGTTTTTGGAATTGAGGATTTCTTGCGTCTGTTTGGTCTTGGAGCTTTGCGGGAATAGGTCCGCGGCGTCCTGAATGAAGCGGCTTCCGACCACTCGGTAATAGGGATTCTCCCGGGCCTGGGGATCTTCGCCATACCAGTGATCGAGCCAGGTCCGTTCGGCCATCCAGACCAGCAGGTCGTGACATCGAAGCTTCCTCAGCATCGACGACGCCCGGAGCACGAGGGAATCATTCGAGGGGAGGGGCGTGTGGACGTCGAGCCTTCGGCAGAGACGATCGGCCTCGGGGAGCCGATCGCTCGCCCCCTTCCAATCCTTGAGGGGCTCCTCATTCGCGATCAGGTCGTCGAGAGCCTTGCCGATCTCGCGGATCCGATCCCCCACCCGCTGGCCGATTTCGGCGAGGGTCTCGCGCGGATCCTTTGCGGTCTTCGCCGCCGCGAGCGATTCGGAATCCTTGGCGATTTTTCCGGGCGATGCCGTGTCGAAGCGATCATCGTCGTACCAGGGTTGCCCGATCACGGCGAGCGCCATCCTCGCTTCCAGCAGGGAGCGCGTCCGTCGATGCTGGAGATTTTCTTCCTGGTTGGTCACGGAGTCCGAGACTGGCGTGAGCTTCGAGGCCAGCTCGACGTCTTTCTTCTGGATGTAGTCGAGCCGCGCCCAGATCGATTCCCGGATCGCGAGGTCGTCGCCATCGGAAAACGGCACCGCGGCGGCGGCCACGGCGGCTTCCCAGTCTTCCGGGAGGCGATCCGCGTCATCTTCGCGCTGCTGATCCTTGAATTGCTTGGCGACCCTGGCAAGTCCGGCGAGCACCCCATCCTTCGCCAGCTTGGCCAGGACGTCGGTGGACCCGGCCTCCGAGGGCTTCTCACACTGCCCCGAGAGGTCGTGAACCTGACCCCAGAGTTGCTGAATCTCGTCGGCGAGCTTGTTGGTGATGTCCTTGGGGTGGCGGTGGGCCAGCCATCGGGAATAATCGGGGAGGTCGGCGAGGGCGCGATCGCGAGCGGCGAGGGCATTCCGCACCGCGAACGATCGGAGCGCGATCGCCTGGTATTGAGATTTCGCACGCGAGAAGGCTTCCTTGGCCTCCTTCGTGGCCTGGGGCTCGGATGCGAAGAGGCGATCCTCGCCGATGCGGCGATCGGCGTCCGCCTTCTCGACGAGGGGGCCGATCCAGGGGAGGATTTGCTCGGAGTAGGGATAGTCGGACGCCGTCTCATTCCCGACGATCCCGACCGCCGCGCGTTCCGCCTGCTGGCGGAGCGTGATCGCCTGCGTGATGAGGGTCTGCGCCTCGGAGGGGCGTTCCGCGAAGGGGAGATAGAGCTTGATCATCCGCAGGAAATGCGCCTCCGCCGGCTGGGGATAGTCCTCCCCCCTGGTCACGAGAAGCCGATCTGCGGCCCGATTGAGATTCATCACCATCTGGACGGGCCGAGACGCCAGATTCAGGAGCAACAGATCGGCCCGCGCCCTCACCGAGAGGCCGGGCTGCGCATCTCCTCCGCCTGAGGTCGAAGCGGCCTCTTCCTGGATCTTCTTCCAGATCTTCGTCCTCTGGTCGGGCTCGTCGGCCTCCCAGAAGCGGTTGAAGTCCGGGAGCGTGGTGGTCTCGCCGACCCGTCCCCCCTGCACCGCGTTCATGGCGAGGGTATTCTCGCCCGACTTGACGAGCTTCAAAATCCGCTCGCCGACGAGATCGGTGTCCCAGCTTTCCAGCAGGCCGAGAAGCGACTGCGAACCGACCGTGTCGCCGGCCTGGATCAGCTCCTCGCAGCGCACCAGGGCCGAGCGATAGAGCCGCCAACGCACCGGCGAATAGACCGAGGGGTGCGGCGTCAGCGAGTCGAGCCGCCGGAAGTTCTTCCAGGCCTTGCGCAAGGAGTCGCGCCTGGGAGGTTCGGCGGAGAGCGGTTTTTCGGAATCGGCACTCGTGATGGCCGAGGCGAGAAAGACCCTCTCGGCACCGGGCCTGGGGGGTGCGTCTTCGCCCGACGCCCCGCCGCGAACCCTCGGCAGGAGCACCGGCTTCTGAATGGCCCCTCGCGCGCCGAAGACCCAATCCTTGACGTTCTTGGCGAGATAGCGGTGCAGCTCGTCGAGATAGAGCCGCCCGTCGGATCCGGTCGCCTTCCCCCTGAGGGCCTCGGCCAGGAAGTGCGAGAAAACCGTCGTCCCCAGCC
The DNA here is from genome assembly GCA_937997355.1 of uncultured Planctomycetales bacterium. Taxonomy (GTDB): domain Bacteria; phylum Planctomycetota; class Planctomycetia; order Isosphaerales; family Isosphaeraceae; genus CALKTZ01. The sequence continues at coordinate 14,371 of CALKTZ010000445.1, forward strand.
CCTCGGAGGTCCAGCATCGTTGGTCGACATCGCAGCCGCTCAGGACCCAGAGCTTGTCGACCTTCTCGATCTCGGGCTCGAGATCTTCCAGCTCGCGGGCGAAGTCGTTCTGGAGCATCCCGAGCCGCCAGTCCGAGGGGATCTGCGCCCCTTCGAGGATCAAAACCTTGTTCTTCCCCGCGAGCTTTTCCGAGCCCAGCGACGCGATGACGTCCTTGAGGGGCAAGCGGTGTTCGGGCTTGTTCGCCAGGTTGGGGAGGAGGTAGGCCTCCTTGGAGTCGGTCATCCCGTGGAGGGCGACCACGAACACGATCGTCTGCTCGCGGATCTTGCCGTTGTCGACCTCCTTCTCGACTTCCTTGATCAGCTCTCCCCAATGTTCCTTGCGTTCGAGAATCCTCGGAGCATCCTGCACCGGGCGCAGCCAGGGGGAGTTGAACAGGGTGAACGAGCGAGGGATTCGGGAAAGCGCCTGAATCCCCTCGATCCCCTTGCGGCCGGCGACGTTGTGGGGGACCGCCAGGTTGGTGGCGTAGTCGGCGCCGACGAACACGACCGCCGCCGGCTTCGGCGGCTGGATCATCAGAATCAGCACCACCAGGCCGAGGATGCAGGCCGCGAAGCCGGCCCCCGCCAGGATGACCCACAGAGCCCGAGAGCGTGGGAGCTGGATCTCGTCGGCCGGCCGGTCGCGTTTCTTGGTCCACTCGTGGCGCGAGGCCTCAGCCCGCTTCGCGGCGGCCGGGGGGGACGCGGCGGCTTTCTTACGCTTCCAGGAGGGTTTCGACGATTCCTTGGATTCGTCCGCCATGTCCGCGCCATCCCCAGCCAGAAACCATCGAATTCAAAAACGCATGTATCCCACGGGTCGCTTATCATCGTACCGAAATTCCACCCGAAGCCAGCATCAAAAACCAGGCCCCGATCGGTTTCATCCGCGGGATTCAGCGAGGCCGGCGGACCGCATGAAAAGTTTGCCTCGCCGTCACTTGCGAGGATCGCGATCGAGACTCCGCCGGTCCGCGAGATTGCATCTCCGCTGGCCGCCCCGCGTCCGCGTCTGGTACGATCCTTAATCTGGGTCCCGCGAACTCGCCGGACCTCCCACGCCGCCGTTTTCCAGAATTTCTCGAACCGCCTCCAGGCCCGGCCTCCCCGCGATGCAATCATGATCGAGATCCAACCCTTCCGTGCCGACCACCCGCGATTCCTCGACATCCTCGCCCGCAACACCACCCCCGATGCCAGGATCGTCGAGGCGGTCTCCGAGATCGTCGAGAATGTACGATCTCGCGGCGACGAGGCCCTCTTCCATTACATGAAGCAGTTCGATCACGCCGACCTCGCCGCGACCGGCCCGCGGGTCCCCGACGCGGAAATCGACGACGCGCTCCGGACGCTGACCCCCGCCTACCGCGACGCGCTCGATAGAGCCTGCGCGAACATCCGGCGATATCACGAACATCAGCGCCCGGCCGATTACGCCATCAGCGGCCCCCATGGCGAAGTCCTGGAACGTCGCCACTGGCCGATCGCGAGCGTCGGCGTCTGCGTGCCGGGGGCGTCGGCGCCTCTCAGCTCGACCCTCTACATGAATTTGATCCCGGCCCAGGTCGCGGGAGTTCCCCGCCCGATCGTCATCTCGGCCCCTCGCAACGGCCGCGTCGACCCCTACATCCTGGGGGTGGCGGCGCATCTCGGCGTCCGCGAGATTTACGCGATCTCGGGCGCGCAAGGGGTGGCGGCGCTGGCCTACGGCACCGAGAGCGTCCCCAAGGTCGATAAGATCGTCGGCCCCGGGAGCATCTGGGTGATGACCGCCAAGCGGCTCGTCTACGGCGCGGTCGGCGTCGATTCCCTCGCCGGGCCTTCGGAGATCGTCGTCATCGCCGACGAATCGGCCAACCCGCGCTATATCGCCATCGACCTGCTCTCCCAGGCCGAACACGGGACCGGCCTGGAAGCCTCCGTGGCCTTCGTGACGAGCCGCGAACAGGCCGAGGCCATCCGGGGCGAGATCGAGCGACTGGCCCACGAGCATGAGCTGGTCGCCGCCGTGAAGCCGGCGCTCGATCGATACGGCGTCATCTTCGTCGTCGACGACCTGGAGACGGCCATCGACGCCGCCGGGCGGATGGCCCCCGAGCACGCCGAGCTGGTCGGGCCTCGCGTCGAGGCCCTGGCCGATCGTCTCCATACCTGCGGCGCCCTCTTCCTCGGCGAGCAGACCCCGGAACCGGTCGGCGATTATTTCGCGGGGTCGAATCACGTCCTCCCCACGCAGGGGACGGCCCGATTCTCGTCGGGGCTGACCGTCGGCGAGTTCATGCGATCGTCCAGCCGAATCCGCTATACGGCCGAGGCCCTCAAACATTCCGAGCCCCACATCGCCGCCCTGGCCGACGCCGAGCAGATGAAGGCCCACCGCCTTGCCGTCCAGCTCCGGTTGCGGGAGGACTCCTGATGGCCGGCCCGACCTACCGAGCGGTCCTCTTCGACCTGGACGGGACGCTCATCGACTCCCTCGCCGACATCGCCAACGCCGCCAATAAAGTCCTCGGAATGCAGGGGTTCCCGAAGCATTCGCTGGAGAGCTACAAGACGTTCATCGGCGAAGGTGTGAAGACCCTCTTTCAGCGTGCGCTCCCATCGAACCACCGAGACGATGGAACCGTTGCACGCTGCGTCGCGGGCTTTCATGAGGTCTACGACCGAGGCTGGAACCTGCAAACCCGGCTCTACGACGGCATCCCCGAGCTTCTCGACGCCCTGATTGCTCGCGGCCTGCAATTGGCCGTGCTCTCGAACAAGCCCGATCCGTTCACGAAGGCGTGCGTCGACGAGTTCTGTGCCCGCTGGCCGTTCCGGGCGGTTCTGGGGGCGCGCGAGGGAATCCCCAACAAGCCCGACCCGGCCTCCGCCTTCGAGATCGCCGAACTCCTGGGCTGCAAACCCGAGCAATTCCTTTACATCGGCGATACGTCGGTCGACATGCAGACGGCCCGGCGCGCCGGCATGCGCGCCGTCGGGGTTTCGTGGGGATTTCGGAGCGTGGACGAGCTGCGGTCGTCCGGGGCTGAGATCGTGGTGAATCGCCCCCAACAAATCCTCGAACTCCTCGGCGGCCTTTGAGCCGAAGGGCCGCCCCGACGTCCTGAACCCTCCACTTCCGACGGAGTTCCGCCTTGCGTTACCGCCCCCTGGGCCGGACCGGCCTTCAACTCTCGGTGCTCGGCCTGGGAACCTCGCCGTTCGGCGGCGCATTCGGCGAGGCCGACGAATCCGAGAGCCGGGCCTGCCTCCATCGTGCGATCGACCTCGGGATCAACTACATCGATACCTCCCCGTTTTATGGATTGACGCGATCGGAATCCGTCCTCGGGCGAGCCCTCCGGGGGATTCCCCGAGACCGCTATCTCCTGTCGACCAAGGTCGGCCGGTACGGGGACCGAATCGAGGACTTCGATTTCTCGGCCGCCCGGGTCAAGCGGAGCATCGACGAAAGCCTGGCGAGGCTCGGCGTCGACCATGTCGACATCGTGCTCTGTCACGACATCGAATTCGGCTCGATCGCGCAGGTCATCGACGAGGCGATCCCCGCCCTTCGCGAAGTCATCCGCGAGGGGAAGGCGCGATTCCTGGGCGTCTCCGGGCTCCCGCTGAAGGTCTTCCGCGATGTCCTGACCAGGACCGACATCGACGGGGTGCTCTCCTACTGTCACCTGACCCTGAGCGATACGACCTTGCTCGACCTCCTCCCCCAACTGGAGGATCGGCAGGTCGGGGTCATCAATGCGTCGCCGATGGGGATGGGACTCTTCACCGAGCAAGGGCCGCCGAGCTGGCACCCCGCCCCCGCCAGGGTGCGGGAGGCGTGCCGGCTTGCCGTCGAGCACTGCCGGCGCCGAGGCGTCAATCCGGCTCGGCTGGCGTTGCAGTTCGCCATCGGCAACGACCGGATCGCTTCGACGCTTGTCGGAACCTCCGCCGCAAACCAGATCGAAGAGAACGTAAAATGGATCGACGAGCCGCTCGATCCGAATCTCCTCGCGGAAATTCGCGAGATTCTCCGACCCATTCACAACGTCACCTGGCCTTCCGGGCGTCCCGAGAATTCGGACGAACCTCGATGAAACCCAACGCGAACGCGATCGTCCTGGAAGCACCGGGGAAATTTCAGGCGATGCCGGCGCCCTCGCCCGAACCGCCGAAAGCCGGGTTCGCGCTGGTGCAAATCCATCGCGTCGGCGTCTGCGGGACCGACCTCCACGCCTTCGCGGGAAAGCAGCCCTTTTTCTCGTATCCGAGGATATTGGGGCATGAGCTGGGGGTCGAAATCGCGGAGATCCCCCCGAACGACCTCGGCCTCAAGCCCGGCGACCTCTGCGCGGTGGAGCCCTATCTCAACTGCGGACGTTGCGTCGCTTGCCGACGAGGCAAGCCGAACTGCTGCGTGAAGATCCAGGTGATGGGGGTCCACGCCGACGGCGGAATGCGACCGTATCTGTCGGTGCCGATCTCCAAGCTCCATCGCTCTCCCGGCGGGTTGTCGCTCGATCAATTGGCCCTGGTGGAAACCCTGGGGATCGGCGCGCATGCCGTCCACCGGGCGAGGATCGAACCGGGAGAATGGGCGCTCGTGCTGGGGACCGGGCCGATCGGCCTCTCGGTGATTCCGTTCGCCCAGGCGGCCGGGGCGAAGGTGATCGCGGCCGACGTGAACCCGCGACGGCTCGACTTCTGCCGGCGATCGTTCGGAGTTTCGGCCACCCTCGACCCGTCCGCCCCGGACTTCCTCGACGCGCTCCGAGGGCTCACCGACGACGAATTGCCGACGGCGGTCTTCGACGCGACCGGAAATCCCTCGTCGATGATGGCGTCGTTCAACTTCCCGGCGCACGGGGGACGCCTCGTGTTCGTCGGGCTCTTTCTCGGCGACGTCACCTTCAACGACCCCAATTTCCACCGCCGGGAGCTGACCTTGCTCGGCAGCCGCAACGCCCTCCCCGAAGACTTCGGACGGATTCTCGGCCTGCTCGCGAGCGGCCAGGTCGACACCGCCCCCTGGATCACCCATCGCGCCCCGCTCGACGCGGTCCCCGACGAGTTCCCCCGATGGACGAATCCGGAATCGAACGTCCTCAAGGCGATGATCGACGTGGGATGAAATCGGGGCCGGACAATCCGAAATCGCGCGATTTCGCGAGCACCCTCGGGGCTTGATTTCACCGGGATTTCCGACGATTCTGAAATGGAGTCACGTCGTGATTCTACGAAATGTTGATGCTGGCCCTGCCTGTTCCGATCCCCGATTCGCAATCCTACCGCAGCCGCGCCGTTGAACCCCGTTGTCCCGGTCGAACCCCCTGGAGATTTCCAACATGAGCCGTCGCAGTACTCGTCGTCACTTCCTCATGCAGACTGCCGCGGGGGGCGCGGGCCTCTGGGCCGGGATTTCGGCACACGGCCGGGCCGCGTCGGCCAATGAGAAGATCCGAATCGCGATCGTCGGGGCCGGGGGCCGGGGCGGAGCCCACGTCGGAGACGCCAGCGTGAAGGCCGAACAGGTGGTCGCGCTGTGCGACATCGACGACAACCTGCTCGACAAGGCGGCCAACACGCATCCCAAGGCCCAGAAGTTCAACGACTTCCGCAAGATGTTCGACCAGATCGGCAAGGACGTCGACGCGGTCATCTGCGCCACCCCCGACCACACCCACGCCGTGGTTGCCGCCCGCGCCTTGAAGGAGGGGAAGCACGTCTATTGCGAGAAGCCCCTCACCCACACCGTCTATGAGGCCCACGTCCTCGGCGAGCTTGCCAAGAAGAACCCCAAGCTGATCACCCAGATGGGGAACCAGGGGCACTCCAACAACGGCACCCGCGACGTCGTCGAGCTTGTTCGCGCCGGAGCCATCGGACCCGTCCGCGAGGTCCACGCCTGGACCGATCGTCCGATCTGGCCGCAAGGGCTCGATCGTCCGCAAGAATCCAGCCCCATCCCCAAGCACATCCACTGGGACCTCTGGCTCGGGCCCATGCCGGAACGTCCTTACCACGAGGGGACCTATCACACGTTCAAGTGGCGAGGATGGTGGGATTTCGGCACTGGCGCCCTGGGAGACATGGCCTGCCACGTGGTCGATACCGCCTTCTGGGCGCTCGACCTGCGGCACCCGACGAGCATCGAATCCGTCTGCGAGGGGATCAAGGCCGAGACCGCCCCGAAGTGGAGCAAGATCGTTTACGAGTTCCCCGCCCGAGGGGATCAGCCGCCGGTCAAGCTCACCTGGTACGACGGCAAGAAATTCCCTCCGTTGGAACTCGCCGAGAAGTACGGCATCACCGTGGAAAAGGACGGCAAGCGAGTCCCCGGCTTCAAGGACAACGGCTCGCTCCTGATCGGCGAAAAGGGGCTTGCCTACCTCGGCGATCCCTACGGATCGAGCTACA
>CALKTZ010000446.1 GCA_937997355.1 uncultured Planctomycetales bacterium
AACTCGGATTACTTCGATCGCCGCAAGTTCCGAAGGTTCCCATCGAGCATCGAAACGCTTGAACCCAATTCCCCCATCCTCTCCGCGATCATGAATATGAAGGCCAGCCCGAACGTCACCATGCACTCGATCATCGGGTCGACCCGGCCCGTCGAGATCGAGCAGCGGACGGATGGCGTGGTTCCTTATCGAAGCTCGTCCATCGAGGGCGTCGCTTCGGAAAAGGTGGTCCGCTCGGATCATGGCGTCCAGAAGAATGGCGAGGCGATCGGGGAAGTGATTCGGATTCTCCGAGAACACATCGGCCAACACCCCGCGGAGATGACTCGAGTCCTTCGAGACTCCGCGGTTCGGTCGGTGAACACTCAGAACTTCGATCTTCCGGCGCTCCCGGCCGCGCGTTGACAGAATCGATGGGGCATCCTGGCGGCTGGACGAACACCTTGATAAACTTCGGTCGTTGCGACTCGATTGCGTCGAGTCGATCCACCAGGACGAGCCCACGAGCGAGAGAAGAAGATGTCCGAGACAATGGCCGATCGGTTGGCCGCCTTCGCCCTGTCCACCCGATTCGAGGATCTCTCCGAGGGTGTCGTCGTCGAGGCCAAACGCCGACTTCTCGACTCGCTGGCATGCGCCGTCGGCGCCTTGCACGAACCGTCGTCTTCCATCGCGCGCAATGTTGCAAGCAAGGTTCAGGGGACTCCGAGCGTCCATCTGATCGGCGGCGGGACCTCGGCCCCCGACTGGGCCGCGTTCGCCAACGGCGTTCACATCCGTTATCTCGATTGCAACGATACCTACCTCTCGCTGGAACCCGCGCACCCCAGCGACAACTGGGCCGCCGTGATGGCGGCGGGCGAGTCTGTTGGCGCGTCGGGCAAGGACTGGATCATCGCGGCGGCGATCGCGTATGAGGTCCAATGTCGCCTCTGCGATGCCGCAAGCATCCGGGCCAATGGTTGGGATCATACAACCTACGGCTCGCTCTCGACCTCCCTCGCCGTTTCGAAGCTTTTGGGCCTGGGTCATGAAGCGACGGTTCACGCCCTCGGGATCGCCGGCACGACGGGGACCGCGCTTCGGCTGAATCGAGCGGGCGAGCTCTCGATGTGGAAGGGATGCGCGTTTGCCTTCGCCGCTCGAAACGGCGTCTTCGCCGCGTCGCTTGCCGCCGAGGGGATGACCGGCCCCGCTCCGCTTTTTGAAGGGGAGATGGGCTTCTGGGAACAGGTGTCCGGCCCGTTCAAGCTTGAAAAGCTGGGAGGGAAAACCACGGACGACTGGATGTTGCCGAAGACCTCCATCAAGTTCGTCCCGGCGGAATATCACAGTCAATCGGCCATCGCGGCGGCGTTCGAGCTGAGGCCGGAGATCGGCGACCCCAAGGACATCAAGAAAATCGAAATCGCCACCTTCCGCACGGCCGTCGAAATCATCGCCAAGGACCCGGAGAAGTGGAAGCCGAAGACTCGCGAAACGGCCGACCACAGTCTCCCCTATTGCACGGTCGTTGCCCTGGTGGACGGGGATGTCTCGGCAGCCCAGTTCACGGACGAACGACTCTCGGACCCGAGCCTGCTCGACCTCGTGGCACGGACGACCGTCGTGGAAGATCCTCGGTTGACGGCCGGGTATCCCGATGGAATTCCAAATCGCCTCACCATCACCCTGAATGACGGCCGCGAACTGGTCCGCGAAATCAGCTATCCCCCCGGACACGATAAGAATCCGCTCACCGACGAGCAGCTCTCGATCAAATTCCACAAGCTCATCGATCCGGTCCTGGGACGGGCACGGGGAGACGCGATCTGGAACCGGGTCTCTCGGCTCGAAACCGACCCGAACCCTCACGAGGTTCTCACGCTCCTGGATCTCGGCTGATCCAGGGGCATCGTCGTCCGTGTGCATGTGACGGGTCTTGTTCGGAGGAATCGACGACCATGGGCACGCAGTCTCCCGGTGCGCGACTCCGCGCCGCATGGTCCGAGCGGCCGATCATGATCCCCGGGGCCTTCAATGCCCTCACGGCCCGCCTTGCGGAGCGGCTGGGGTTCAAGGCGGTCTACCTTTCGGGAGGCGCCCTGTCGGCAGGATGGGCGGGGCTTCCCGACATCGGGCTCCTGTCTCTGACCGAGTTCGCGGAACAGGCCGCGGTCCTCGCGCGGGCGACCTCGTTACCCGTCCTCTGCGATGCCGATACCGGGTTCGGCGAGGCGATCAACGTCGAGCGAACCGTTCGTCTCTATGAGGCGGCGGGTGTGGCAGGATTGCACCTTGAGGATCAGATTCTGCCGAAACGGTGCGGCCATCTCTCGGGAAAAGGACTCGTCGATGTCGCGACGATGTCGTCGAAGATTCGCGCCGCTGTCGCCGCCCGCCGCGATCCGGATTTCGTGATCATCGCCCGGACCGACGCGCGAAGCGTCGAAGGATTTGACGCCGCGGTCGATCGAGCCAACGCCTACCTGAATGCCGGGGCCGACATGATCTTTCCGGAGGCCCTGGAAACGGCGGAGGAATTCGCACGTTTCGCCGAACACATCAAGGCTCCTCTCATCGCCAACATGACGGAGTTCGGCAAAAGCCCGCTTCTCCCCCTCGATCAACTGGGTGCGATGGGTTACCGCGCGGTGCTTTACCCGCTCACGGCGTTCCGCGCGGCCATGCGAGCGGCCGAGCTGACCCTGACGACGCTCCAATCGCTCGGCACCCAGGCGGGCCTGCTGGATCAGATGCAGACACGCGCCCAACTGTACGACCTCCTCGGCTATACCGATTGGGAACGCAAGGATCTTAGTTATTTCGGAGAATCAAAATCGTCCGAGGCGTAAGTCCGACTCGGGCGAGGCGTGTGGGTCGTTCGATTCTTGATGATGGGCCTAACGGGTGACGCACGAATGTTATCGAGAGGATTTTGGACAAGCGCTTGCGAAGGGCCGGTTTGCGTGCGAAAATCGTGTGTACTGATCAAATCGAGAACGTCGGGTCAAAGCCGCTGCCGGCATGACTTCAGATTCGCTGCGGTGTGTCCGTTTCCCCCCCTTCGGACGGGCCATTGAGTAGCAGCCCGTCAGTCTTCTCTGGCTGAGAAAGGGTACAAGCACATGCGGGGTGTGATCCTTCCAAGTCGCAGCAACCGTCCGGGATTTACCTTGATCGAGCTGCTGGTGGTGATTGCCATCATCGCCGTCTTGATCGCCCTTTTGCTGCCCGCCGTCCAGATGGCGAAAGAGGCCGCGCGACGGTCGCAATGCCAGAACAATTTGAAACAGCTTGGCCTGGCGATCCACAACTACCACTCCACGCACCAGGTCCTCCCGGCCGCGCAGATGTATATGTCTTCGGCGCGAATGCCGTTCAATACCGAACCGATTCCCGGATTCGGCTATGGCTGGGCGCCGAACTGGATGGTCCCGCTCCTTCCGATGCTCGAAGCGAATCAGGTCTACACCGCGTTCAACTTCGGGTTTCAGCCGGACTATCCGCAAAATTCAACCGTCGGGTACAATCAGCTCCCGTTCTTGCTTTGCCCCTCCGAGGATATCAAGTCTCGCCCGTTCGCACCCTGGGCACCCACGAGTTATCACGGTAATAACGGCGGCCCGGGCGTGATTCAAAATTGGACCGGGACCATCATTCCGTATTACACCAGCACTCCTCAGGTCTGGTGGAACTTGAATACGGGCACCAGCGCGGTCCCCGGCGCTCAAGGGCTGAACGACCCCAATCTCGGTTTCATCGGCTTCGAGTCGATCACCGACGGCCTCTCGAACACCGCCCTGTTCAGCGAAAAGCTGATCGGTCTCGCGAACGATCCGTCGCAGCTTCCCGGGGCTCCCCAGGCAAAGCGGGGTATTTGGCACCTGAATTATCCCGGCATGTACAATCAGAATAACCCGCAGGTTGCGCTCCAGGCCGTTCAGATGTGCAAGGCAATCCCTCTGCAACAATCGTCGGCCGGGCTCAACAGCAACACACCGTTTACGCAATTCACGGGCGGCTTCATCATCGGCTCGATGTGGTCCATGGGCTTCCCCTGGCATCTCGCCAACAACAGCTACAACCATTTCAACACGCCCAACGGCCTCAATTGCGTCAGCACGACGGACACGATGGGTGACCCGATCCCTCCCGGCGTTTCATACGCGCAATGGGGGGGCACCTCCGGCCAGATTCCCCCGTCGAGCAACCACCCGGGGGGCGTTCACGTCGGCCTGGTCGACGGCTCCGTTCGCTTCGTGAAGGACACCATTTCCTATCCGACCTGGTGGGCGATCGGGACCCGAAACCAGGCCGAGGTAGTAAGCTCCAATCAGTGGTAAGGACTTGGGAGTTGTTTGCCGGTCCGCGGGACAAGCTTCGGCCTGGGTTCGTGAGGCCGGCAAACACGTGATCGTTCGTCGAGAGGAAGGCGCGGAAGTCGGTGGCCCAGCTCGTCACGGCAGTTCTTCGAAAGCGAGCGATGCCATTCAGCATTTTGTTGTAACCATCAATCAATCGAGGTGACCGAGGCCAATTTGAGTGCGGACTCATCGGCAAGTTGAGAGTCTGGATGCTCGGAGTGGCTCCCCGGTTTCAAGAGGTCAAACGATGCGAATCTTGGGCTGGGCTAGTTCCTTACTTCTGGTCGTCGGGTTTGCCGGTTGTGGTGCGGCAAATAGCCTCGAAGAAGGGATTCCCGAAGACGCGCCCTATGTCCCGCCTCCTAAGATTGAATTCGCGAAGCCGAAGAGGGGCCACTCGGCGAAGCCTGCCGCTCCGGCAGCTCCTTCGACGACGGAGACCAAGAAGCAGTAACCCCGTCCTCATTCTTGCGATGAGCTGGAGTGGATTGAGGGACCTCGTTCTGCCACTGTCCGCTTCCAAGTGACGGATCTGTCGGAAGCTATGTCAGTGCATGCTCGCGCGGGCTCCTGGACGATCGGAACGAAGTCAAGGGTCCAGATTTGCAACGGGCGCGGGTATGAAGCGGAAAGGCCGGGCGGCGAGGTGCAGGATTCCACGTTAGGCGGGTTTGTCGGTCTTTTCCTGGGCCTGCTCGGGGGATTCCTCGGATATTCCCTGATCCTGAAGATGCGTGCGCAATCCGCCGCATCGCAGGCCGAGCAAATCCTGAACGACGCCAGGGATGAAGCCTCGGCGCTCTTCAAACGCGGAGAGATCGAATCCAAGGAGGAGAACCTCAGGCGTCGCGAACAGGCCGATCTGGAGATCGAAGGGCTCCGCAAGGAGCTACGCGAACAAGAACGCCGGTTGGAGAAGCGGGCGGATCTTCTCGACCAACAACTCGATCTCATCAACGAGCGAGAGCGTGAAACCGAGACCACCCGGAAGGCGCTCGCGGACCAAAAGGAGGAAATGCTCCAGGTCCGTCGCGAGGCCGAGCAGTATCGCGCCGAGCAGCGAGAGTTGATGGTCAAGATAGGGCGTCTCACCCCCGATGAAGCGCGCGAGCATTTGCTTCATGAATTGAAGGGGGAGCTCACCGACGAGTTCGGAGAATTGATCCTCAAGCACGAGGCAGTTTACCGCGAAGAATCGCAGCGGAAGGCTCGCGAAATCCTGAGCCTGGCGATTCAACGCTACGCGGCGCCCCATACCGCCGAAATCACCGTCAGCACGGTCGACATCCCGAACGATGAGATGAAAGGACGAATCATCGGGCGGGAGGGGAGGAACATCCGGGCCTTTGAAAAGGCGACGGGAATCGATCTCATCGTCGATGACACGCCGGGAATCGTCGTCGTCACCGGCTTCGACAGCGTCCGGCGCGAAATCGCGAAACTCTCGCTCGAAAAACTCATCCAGGACGGTCGCATCCACCCCACCCGGATCGAGGAGATCGTCAAGGAAACCCAGGAGGAGATGGATCGACACATCCAGAAGCTTGGCGAACAGGCCTCGCAAGAAGCCGGCGTGGAAAACCTCCACGAGAAGCTTCTCCCCTATCTGGGACGCCTCAAATTCCGCACCAGTTACTCACAGAACGTGCTCAGGCACTCCCTGGAGGTCGCCTTCCTGACCGGGATCATGGCGGAAGAACTCGGGCTCGATGGAGCACTCGGGCGTCGTTGTGGGCTGTTGCACGATATCGGCAAGGCGGCCGATCACGAGATGGAAGGGGGACACCCCGCCGTCGGCGGTGTACTCCTGAAGCGTTATGGCGAAGGTCCGGACGTCGTGCATGCGGCGGAAGGGCATCACGACGATCTCAGGGTTGATCGGGCCTACACGGTCCTGGTCGCCGCCGCGGACGCCATCAGCGCCAGTCGTCCGGGCGCAAGGCGGGAAACCCTCGAAAAATACGTGCGACGTCTCGAGGAGCTCGAGGCCCTGGTTCTCGGCTTCCCCGGGGTGGAGCAGGCCTACGCCGTGCAGGCCGGCCGAGAGGTCCGGGTCCTCGTGGATAGCTCGCAACTCGACGATGCGGCTTCCTCCCGAGTTTGCAGGGATATCGCCCAAGCCATCCAATCCCAGTTAAACTATCCGGGGGAAGTCAAAGTGACCGTGGTCCGGGAATCGCGGACGGTTGAATTCGCCCGCTGAGCCGATCGAGATCGACGCTCACCCACCACCTTTGAGCTTGCAGAAAGCGACCGCATGAGCCTGAGGATTCTCTTCATCGGAGACGTGGTGGGCGCGCCCGGCAGGCGCATCGTGGGGCACGTCGTGCCGAGATTGATCCTGCGATGGAACCTCGGGCTGGTCGTCTGCAACGTCGAAAATTCCGCCGGAGGCTCGGGGCTCACCCTGGCCTGCTTCGAAGAATTGCTCGATGCCGGGATCGATGTGATGACGACGGGAGATCACGTCTACCGCAAGGACGAGATCTTCCAGGTCTTCGATCGCTCGGATCGCGTCCTCCGGCCGGCGAATTATCCGCCCGATTCTCCTGGCCCGGTCCTGGCCACCGTCGATGCACGGGATGGCTCGCGCGTGGCCGTCTTCAGCTTGCTGGGCCGCACCTTCATGAAGCCTGTCGATTGCCCCTTCCGGGCGGCGGATCGCTTGCTCGAACAGATCGGCGATTCAACCTCCATCATCCTCGTGGATATGCACGCGGAAGCCACCAGCGACAAGCAGCTCATGGGGCGTTACCTGGATGGCCGGGTCTCGGCGGTGCTCGGCACGCATACCCACGTCCCGACCGCCGATGAGCAGATCCTGAAAAAAGGGACCGCCTTTCAGGCCGACGTCGGGATGACAGGACCGCATGATTCGATCCTCGGACGGCGATACGACCGGGTCCTGTCGGCAACCCTCTCGATGGTCCCCGCCTATTTCGACGTCGCCACCGGAGACCCCCGACTCAATGGCGCCCTCATCGAAGTCGACACCGACACCGGCAAGGCGACCTCGATCCGCCGAGTCGCGATCAACCAGGAAGAAGCCCAACGACTCCTCACCGAGTCGAATGAATCTCGCCCCCGCAACTGATCGACCAGGCATCTGAGGGGCCGAAGCGAAAACGGGACTGGCTCGCCGGTACTCCGCGCGTGCCTGTCCCATTTTTCGCGGGACCATGCACAAGGCCGCCGTCCTGGAGACCTTCGGTCGGCCCTTTCGGCGGGGTCGGGAGACCCTCACCGAACAGAAGACGGTTGTGTACAATCCGATCTGAACCGCTCAACCTGGTCCAAATGAATTGCATCACGATGACCAAGGAAGATTCGACTTCCCGATCAATCGTTCGAATCGCTCCACCCCCCGGTTGAGCCCTCGGTGTACGGCGTCCGGGTCTTCAAAGTCACGCCCCTCCACGAAGTGCCAGCGGACCCAATGCCCGGGACCAAGGAACAACGCCGACTCCTTGAAGACCCGCATGAGCCTCCTCTCGGCTTGCCCGATGGTTCGGATCTCCTCGTAGGCGGCCATTGCCTGGGCTTCGAGTTCGAGGCCGGCGATCTCCTCGAACCAATCGATCATCAATCGCGAAAGATCGCCGACGACGCAATCGACCCCCATCGCACCGAAGTCGACGAGACCGCTCAATTCACCATCCTGGAACAAGAAATGATCTCGGCGCGTGTCGCGGATACATGGCTGAAGCGTGAGAACGGTTCGCGATGCTGTTTCGAGCATGTTCCTGATCTGGGGTGCCACCGATCGAGCAAGCCTCAGCCATCGAAGCGCCAGTTCGCGGCGAGGTTCCGAGGGATTCGCGAGAAGGACGACTTCGATCCGGTTGAATCCCCCTCCGATCCAGTGATCAAGCTCATTCAGCCTGCGACCCAGCCCCGGACTTGGGCCGGTGGACGCGTCGGGTTGATGCTTCAGCCGTTCGTGAACGATTGCCAGAGCGCGAAAAGCCGCCCGGACATGATCCCTTTCGGGTGACGTTCCTAGATCGGGCGAGCCGGTCAGCCAGGGAGTGATCTCCCAGAATCGGCCACGAATCGAGATGAGCTTCGATCCGTCGGCGCTGGGTATGGCCGAAGGGATGAACGGCAGGTCGGAGATGCTCGCGAGCCAGCGCTGCGTGCGTTCGAGCGGTGCCGGGTCCACAATCTCGGGGGGCCAGGCCCGCGCGAGAAGCGGTCCGATGTCCGTGTCGAATCGCCAGAGATTCGATCCGCTCATTCCCCCGGCGTTCCGCAGATTCAGCGGAGGGGTCCGAGGGCGAACCTGTGTCGGATAACGATCGAGCAATTCTCGAAGTGCGAGGTCAAGGGGCGAATTGGGCATGAGAACTCCTCGTCTCAGGCCGCCTCCTCATCCGTTGGAGTCTTGGCCGATTCCGCCTGGAGTTGATGCAGAACTTCTCTCATGCGTTCCGTGACCGCGAGGATCGCCTTCTTATCCCCGAGTGCCTCGAAATCGAGATCCGAGAAATCAACCGGAGGGCCGAAGAGTATCCGGGCATGGGATGGAGTATAGAGTGACTGGCCGATGAGGTTTGTCCTCGGCGTTCCTCGAATATAGGCCGGGATCACGGGAGCTTTGGAATGGACCGCGAGAAAGGCGGCGCCCGACTTGATCTCGCCGATTTGCTCTCCAGATGTCGGGAGAATCTTTCCCTCGGGGAAGATCGGTAGAACCCTCCCCTGCTCCAGTGCCCGAAGTGCCGCGCGCGTGGCGGACAGATCGCGACCGTCTCGTTTGACCGGGATGCAGCCGATCAATTTGCAGAAGAGATGGCAGGGCCAAAAGTCGTAGTATTCCTGGGCGATCATGAACCCCAGCACGCGGCGGCTCTTCGCCTGGAGCAACATGTGGTCGATGCCGCAGGTGTGATTGGCGATGAGGATGGCCGGCCCCTGCTCCGGGAGCGGAGCGATCTCATTCGATTCGAGCCGATGCCAGAACCCGCAATAGGCCGCGTTCACCCACCAACTGAAACTCAGGAATCCGTGGATCTCCGGCTTGGTGGATCTTCCGGATGGTCCGCGCGGCCGGAGGAGGCTGGGCAAGAGCAACATCGAGAGACTGAGGAACAGCAGCAGAAGTGAATTCATGAAGGTCTCTGACGGCAATCGACGGCAAGAAAAGCTTTGTTCATTCGCATCGAGGCGTCGAGCCGATTCGATAAGGGCCAAGAATTCGGCTCGTCGCAACTCCGGCAGGAACGTTACGCGTTGGATGAGTTACGGTCAAGTGGTGCTTGGGGTTGTGTTCGAGCGGTTCGCGGTTGGATTGTACACGGCGTTCACCTGTCTGGGGCTATAAAGCGAAAACGGGACCGGCTCGCCGGTACTCCGCGCGTGCCTGTCCCATTTTTCGC
>CALKTZ010000447.1 GCA_937997355.1 uncultured Planctomycetales bacterium
TGATGGCTCCCCCCTGCTTCTTGACTTCGGCCGCCAGGTCGGTCGCCGCCTTCTCGGCGAGCGGGCGGGCCTTCTCGATCTTCCAGGCTTGAACCACCTCGGCCCGAACCTGATCGAGCGGCGGGACGTAAGGAGGGTTGTCCTTGACCTTGCGGGCCAGGTAGCGGAAGCCGACCAGGTCGCTCAGCTCCACGGGCTCGAAGAGTCCGGTCTTGGGGTCGAAGAACTCGTCGGCGAATTTCCTCCCGCCGACGGATCGATTCAGTCCTACCTCGGCGATCGCGATCTGGCCGAAGCGGTCGGCCTTTTCCGCGGAAAGGAGGGGGCTCGTCTCATGATTCAGGCCGGCCTTCTTGGCGACCTCCGCGAGATCGTTGGGGGCGGGGGGCTGGAACTCTCCCTTGGCGGTCCCTTGCTTCTTCGCTTCCTCGAATTCCTCCAGCGTCGACAGATACTTGTCGGCGAAGGGGATCATGTCCTCATCCTTGATCTTCGTGAACTTGTCGATGATCTCGGTCTGGGCCCGCTCCTCGGCCAGGGAGGTGACGAGCCCCGCCCGAACATCGCTGAAGGGGAGGATCACGGGGGGGGTGAGCTCGGGGCTCCCGGCGAAGAGATCCTTGGGAAGCTCGTCCGACTGGACCTCGAATTCCGACTTGCGATTCTCGTAGTAGGCCAAAAGCTCGGCCTCGCTGAGCGAATCGCGGATCTTCTTGGCGATCGCGCCACCGTCGATCGAGAGGATTTCCACCTGGATCTGGCGGGGGACCTTGAAGCCGGGGGTGTCCCGGGTCGAATCCGGCAAGACGTCCTTGTACTGGTCGTAGAACTTCTGGACCTCGTCCCGCGACGGCTCGCCGACCTTCGAGACGAACCGCTCGACGGGGACCTCGATCAACTTGGCGGAGACCCGCTCGGATTGATCCCGGTACGCCTGATAGACGTCGAACGGGGTCACCAGCGGTTGGCCGAGGAGGCGGCGGACATTATCGAGCCGGACCTGGCTGCCGATATCGGCCAGGAGCTGCTCGGGGCTGACCATGTTGCTGAACCGGCTGGCGAGGCTCTCGAAGAGCTCCCGGGTCATCTGGTTCATCGTGAACTGCTTGAGGAAGTCTCGGCCGACCTCGGCCCCCCCCGGAATCCCCAGCCGATCCGCCTCGTGCTGCAGGATCAGGGCATCGACGAGGTCTCGGGTCTTCATCCCGCCGAAGGGGGCGCGGACCGATCGCTGGCCCCGGGACATCTGGTAGATCAGGTCGCCCACGAAAACGTTCGCACGGTTTCGCTGTGCGGCCAGCTCGGCGAGATCGCTCTGATAAACGCTCTTGCCGTACAATTCGACGACTTTCTGGTCGCGTCCTTGACCGGACGAATTCAGCATCCTCGGAACGCTGTCCGAGATCACGAAACCAAACATCGCCAGGATGCCGAAGATGGCGATCATCTTCTTCTGATGGCGTCGAAATACCTCGAACGGCATGGGGTTCCTCGATGTTGCTCGCCGGCCCGTCGTCGGATTGTTCCCGGATTGTTCTCGCCGCTCCCCCTTGACACGTCCCAATACCCTGGCTATCAGCCTTATGTAGAGATGGACGTTGTCCGGCGGGAGTCGACCCAAACTTTCAGTGTATCAAAAGTTCCGCCGGGGGCAACCTCAAAGGGGATCTCGGACCAAGCGAATCGGGGCGAGCCGTCTGCTCCGAACTGATGATTGACGAAGAGGATAGGTAGGGAAACACCGTGGCACGAAAGTCCGCGAAAGCGACAGAGTCGGAAACCGAATCGAAGCCCAAGAAGCCGAAGGCCGCCCCGAAGCGCGCCTCGGGTGCGTCCGCCAAGAAGGGGGCGACGAAGGCGTCCGCCTCCAAGGCCGGCGCGAAAACGAAGGCTTCCCGGGCCGCCGTTTCCGAGTCGTCCGCCGGGATTCCGGGGACGGGGCCGGCGCTCGTGATCGTCGAGAGCCCGAAGAAGGCCAAGTCGATCAACAAGTTTTTGGGCTCCCGCTACGTCGTCAAGGCGAGCATGGGACACGTCCGCGACCTCCCCAAGCGGAAGCTCGGGCTCGACGTCCTCGACGGCTATCGGCCGACCTACGAGGTCGATCCCGGTAAAAAGGACACGATCGGCGAGCTCAAGAAGCACGCCAACCGGGCCGAGCTCGTCTATCTCGCGACCGACCCCGACCGCGAAGGGGAAGCGATCGCCTGGCATTTGCAGCAGGCCCTCGATTTGCCGGACGAGCGGGTGCGGCGGGTCGCGTTCCATGAGATCACCGAGCGGGCCGTGAAGGACGCGTTCGGGCACGCCGGCCCGATCAACGTCGATTTGGTGAACGCCCAGCAGGCCCGCCGGTTCCTCGATCGATTCGTCGGCTATCAGCTCAGCCCGTTGCTCTGGTCCAAGGTCGCCAGGAACCTGAGCGCGGGGCGGGTCCAGTCGGTGGCCGTCCGCCTGATCGCCGACCGCGAGCGCGACATCCGGGCCTTCGTCTCCGAGGAATACTGGAAGATCACAGCGAACGTCTGCCCGGCCGGCTCCGAGGCCGAGGCGGACCGCTTCGATGCCGAGCTTGCCCAGTGGAAAGGGGAGAAATTCCACGCCGACAACGAGGAGCAGGCGACCGCGATCCGCGACGCCCTTGAGAAGGCGGCCTATGTCGTCTCGTCCGTGGAAAAGACGGAAAAGCGGGACAAGGCCGATGCCCCCTTCAAGACGAGCACCCTCCAGCAGCAAGGGGCCATCCGCCTCCGCTTCTCGGGCAAGAAGACGATGAAAATCGCCCAGGAGCTTTACGAAGGGATCGACGTCGACGGCTCGGGGCCGGTCGGCCTCATCACCTACATGCGTACCGACAGCCTCCGGGTCTCCGACGAGGCGATCAAGGCGGTGCGCGAGGTGATCAAGAACGAATACGGCGATCGGTATCTCCCCGACAAGCCGACCCGCTTCGCCGCCGGCAAGATGGCCCAGGAGGCGCACGAGGCGATCCGGCCGACCGAGATCGCCTACAGCCCGGAGCGGCTCAAGTCGCACCTCTCGCACGACCAGTTCCGGCTCTATCAGCTCATCTACGCGCGATTCCTCGCGAGCCAGATGACCCCCGCCGTCTACACGGTGACGGACGTTGCCATCACGGCCGGCGACGGCCTCTTCAAGACCCAGGGCAAGATCCTCGAATTCGACGGCCATCGCCGCGTCTGGCCTCCCGGAGGCAAGCAGGAGGATGAATTGCTCCCGGCGTTGAACGCGGGGACGAACCTCGACCTGAAGGCGCTGAACGCCACGCAGCACTTCACGCAGCCGCCGCCGCGTTACAGCGAGGCGACGCTCATCAAGGCGCTGGAGAAGGAGAACATCGGCCGGCCGAGCACCTACGCGCCGATCATCCAGACGATCCAGGATCGGAATTACGTCGAGCAGAAGGACCGGCGGTTCTTCGCGACCGAACTCGGGATGGTCGTCACCGGCTTCCTGGTGAAGCATTTCCCGAAGATCATGGACCTGAAGTTCACCGCCTACATGGAAGACGAGCTGGACGACATCGCGTCGGCCAAGGAGGACATGGTCAAGGTCCTGGACGAGTTCTATCACCCGTTCCAGGACTCGCTCAAGCTGGCCCAGACCGAGTCCGAGAAGGTCCAGATCCTCTCGGACCAGAAGTGCCACCTCTGCGGCGCGCCGATGGCCGTGAAGTTCAGCAAGAGCGGCCAGTTCCTGGGCTGCTCGCGATACCCCGAGTGCAAGGCGACCCAGGGGATGGACGGCCAGCCCAAGGCCGAGGCCGTGGAGAGCGAACATAAATGCACGAAGTGCGGCAAGCCGCTCCTGATCCGCGAGAACAAGCGAGGCGAGAAATTCCTGTCATGCTCGGGATACCCGGGCTGCAAGGAAGCCTACAACATCGATGAGAACGGCAACCCCGTCCCGTCGGTCGTGGAGACGGAATATAAGTGCGAGAAATGCGGCAAGCCGATGGCCCTCCGCCAGGGCGCCCGGGGGGCGTTCCTGGGCTGCACCGGCTATCCGAAGTGCCGCAATACGATGCCCGTCGACGACCAGGGCAAGCCCGTAAAGGCGGTGACGGTCGACGTCAAATGCGAGAAGTGCGGCGGGGCGATGGCCGTCAAGCAGGGGCGGCGCGGGCCGTTCCTGGGCTGCACGAACTATCCCAAGTGCCGGGGGACCGCACAGGTTCCCGAGGACATGAAGGAGCAGTTGGCTTCCCTGGCCCCCGCCTCCACGGCCCCCGCCGGCCCCGACCTGAAGACGATCGAGGTGGAAGAGACCTGCGAAAACTGCGGCGGACCGATGATCGTCCGACGCGGACGCCGCGGGTTCTTCCTCGGCTGCGCGAAGTACCCCAAGTGCAAGGGGACGAAGCAGCCCGGCGAAGCGACCCTGGAGAAGATCCTGGCCGTCACCGGCGAGACCGCGTGAAACGTCCCAACGCGGGCGTTCAATGGCTTCGGGTTGAAGAACTCCCCCCTGTATCCCCCCTCCAAGAGGGGGGATGTGTTCTTATCTTGAGCCGATGATATTTCCGGGCGCCACGGGTCTTCAGACCTGTGGCGGCATGACCTTGGGATCGGACACGGGTCTGAAGACCCGTGGCACACAGAACTGGCCCCGCCGAAACCGACAGGCCTTCGAAAACCAATCCGTCCTCCTTGCGTGCGTGTTGAGCGGGGGGAGCAACATTGTTGGGCCGGAGCGAAAAAAGGGACTGGCTCGCCGGTACTCCGCGTGCCTGTC
>CALKTZ010000448.1 GCA_937997355.1 uncultured Planctomycetales bacterium
GTCGAAGCTCTCAAAGGGTTCTTCGACGACGTCTGCAAACATCCCCAGAGCAAATTCGGCAGCACGGACATCGACGCCAGCAAGGATATCAACACCATCGGGACCAATATCAAGCCGGGCGAGCTGATCGTTCGGTTCACCACCAAGGCGAACAGCATCCTGATCCAGAAGTATGGCAAGAGCGCCGTTTCCAAGGATGCCTCGGGTGCAACAAAAGATACGGGAAGCGGGGTGGTCTCCGAGGTCTGGCTTGAAGGAGCCGCCGGCGACGCCCAGGCCGCGAAGCTGCTCGCCCGCGTCGCCTTCCACGAATTGATGCACAACAAGATCGACGCCATGGTCTCTTCCAAGGACATCCATGGAACCGACGACGGGACGGGCCTCGCGGTAAGCCCCGTGGGCACGGGGGATACGCTCAGCAATCAGAACAAGCTCAACATGGCCCCGAAGTTGGGTTCCGTCGTGCCGCAATTCTCCGGCGCGACGATCCCCTGAGCATCGGCGGATTTTCCCAAGCCCGAGGACCGAATCGTGCCGAGATCAGCAACGGATTCCAGCGAATGGGACGACGATTCGGAAGATTGGGATGAGTATGAAGACGGCACGGCCGATGATGAAGACGTCACGATGCCGTGCCCCTTCTGCAACCGCGATCTTTACGACGACTCGGAGCGTTGCCCCCACTGCGGGAAATACCTCTCCCGCGAAGACCGCCCCGTAACGCCAAAACCCTGGTGGTTCATCGTCGGTTTTTTCCTCTGCCTGTACGCGATCTATCGCTGGACGTTCGGCTGAGGCCAGGGCCCGTCGCCGATCAAACACCCTTCCATTTCCAGTCCCGGATTTCGGGCATATCCTCGCCGTACTGGCGGATGTAATGCTTGTGGTCGATCAGCTTGTCGCGGATCGCCTGCTTGACATAGGCGGCCCTCGCGCCGAGTTGCGGCAGGCGGTCCACAACGTCGCCGACGAGGTGGAATCGATCCAGGTCGTTCATGACCGCCATGTCGAACGGCGTGCTGATCGTCCCTTCTTCCTTGTAGCCCCTCACGTGCAGGTTCGCGTGATTCGTCCGCCGGTAGGTGAGGCGATGAATCAGCCAGGGATAGCCGTGATAGGCGAAGATGATCGGCTTGTTCCTGGTGAAGAGTGTATCGAACGAGTGATCGTCCAGGCCGTGGGGGTGCTCGGTGGCGGCCTGGAGCCTCATGAGGTCGACGACGTTGACGACCCGGATCTTCAACTCTGGCATATGCTCGCGGAGGAGCTGAACGGCGGCCAGGGTTTCCAGGGTCGGCACGTCGCCGGCACATCCCATCACGACGTCGGGCTCGGCCCCTTTATCGTTGCTGGCCCATTCCCAGATCCCGATCCCCGCCGTGCAATGCTTGACCGCCTGGTCCATCGTGAGCCATTGCGGCGACGGATGCTTGCTGCCGACCACCACGTTCACATAGTTGCGGCTCCTCAGGCAGTGGTCGAACGTTGAGAGCATCGTGTTGGTATCGGGCGGGAGGTAGACACGGATGATCTCC
>CALKTZ010000449.1 GCA_937997355.1 uncultured Planctomycetales bacterium
CCGCCAACGCCAGAACGCCTCGCCAACCCTTCTTCATCGCCGAGTGGAAGTCGTCGGACGATCCTGGCGACTGGGTGGATCGAATCCATCCGGCGGCGGTGGAAATTGAATCCTCGAGCGTCACTCCGGAACTCTGTCGGGAATTTCACCGTCGAGGAGTTCGCGTCTTGATGTCGGCGCAAGGTCCCGCCGATCGTCGAGACGTCTGGGAGCGCGGGATCTCCGATGGCGTAGATTGGATTTTAACCGACCAGGCCGAGGAATTGCTCGTGATGATGTCCCGGCGGTCAATCGGCACCATGCCGATTCGGATGGCATGCCATCGGGGCGCGGGGCGTTATGCTCCGGAAAATACGCTGCCGGCCTTCGACAAGGCGATCCGACTCGGGGCCGATTTCATCGAGTTCGATGTGCGGACCACCCGGGACGGCGCAACCTTCCTCCTGCATGACGCGAGCCTCGATCGGACCACTTCCGGCAAGGGTCCGATCAAGGAATCGGATCGCGCAACGATCGAAAAGCTGGATGCCGGTGCCTGGTTCGCTCGGGATTTCGCGGGGACCAAAATCCCAAGCCTCGACACATTTCTCGACGCCCAGGGATCTCGCGCCGAGCTTTATTTCGATGCCAAGGACCTCTCGCCGGAGGTTCTCGCCCGGTCACTCGAAAAACACGGCCTCATCGAGCGGACGGTGGTCTATCAGGGGATTGACTATCTGGCCAGGCTCCGCGAAATCGCGCCCAAAATTCGCCGGATGCCTCCGCTCCGAGAGGCGAAACAGCTCGACGAGGTGGTCGCGCGAGTTCAACCTTATGCCGTCGACATGCGATGGTCGATCCTCTCCCGAGACACGATCGACGCCTGCCACGCCCGGGGGATCAAGGTTTTCAGCGACGCGCTCGGCTTGAACGAGACCATTCCGCAGTATCAGCAGGCCATCTCCAACGGCATCGACGTCATCCAGACCGATCACCCGGTTCGTGTGCTCCGCGCCATCGAGCTGATGGCGACGAAACCAACCCCCCGGCCTTAATCCGCTTTCATGAATCGATATCGTGATTACGAACGTCAACTCCTCACCCTCCCTTCGTGTTGACTCCCGGCACACCCCTTGATCCGGCATCTGCAAAAAATTATAAGTCAAGGATCGCTTCGACGAATTCCATCATCCCCATCACGGCCAGACGGCTCGGCAACCGCCGACCCGCGAAGGTGAACGGTCGTGGTGCGCCTGGAACTTGTTGGGATTCGGGGTGAGTTATCAGGCAGCACGCGGCATGGACTGCACCGGGGCAAAGAATGCTCCAGCTTCGATCGCGATTCCCCGGTCTGGTCACCGGGATGTTGAGTAGTCACCAACCAGGCTACGCAACGCTGAGAGAGATCTACGAACCCGATCCTCGCGCGGAGTTCAACGCGCCGGATCGGCCTTGTCTCACCGCCTTTCGCCTCAGGGAGTTTCAACCATGATTCGGTGGGGTCGATTCCTGGAAGCCCATGACGGTGGCCTTTCAACTCGCGGCGCAAGATCGATGGCGGCCCGGCGGGCGATCAGGCCCTCGGTATTCGCACTCGAAGATCGGACATTGCTCGCGGGCAATTCACTCCTATCGACATCGACGGCCCTGCTGACTTCATCGACCTCGATCGTTTCCGGCCAGCAACTGACCTTCACCGCGATCGTCTCCCCTCCCGCCCAGGCCAGCACGCCGACCGGAACCGTGACCTTCCGCGATGGCGCGACGGTCCTCGGCTCAACTCCCCTGAGCAACGGCA
>CALKTZ010000450.1 GCA_937997355.1 uncultured Planctomycetales bacterium
GGTCGTTCGACTGCACAAACGCCCGGAGCTGATCAACAAGCTGGTGGTGGTCCGCCATCCCGATTCCTCCAAACACCCGCAACGCCCCGCGTAGCGATTACTAGTCGATTCGATGCGGGCTGATTCATTTCGAGGCCGCCGAAGTACCCCCGAAGCGACGATCATCTTCCCTCGAGAACCGCCCCCCAGCGCGGGCCGAGCCGGTTGATCTCGACTACGTCGCCGTCGCTCAATCTCAGGCCGATCCCGACATCCAGGACCATCCGATCCGAATTCAACCAGTGGTCATAGAGCGGGATCTTGCGAGCCAGATCCTTCAGCATGTCATCGACGAATTTCAATCGCTTCTCGTCGCCATCCCGCCTGTCCTGCAACGACTTCCTGCTCTCCGATTTTTTCTTCTTTTCCTTGCCCCCATCTTCGTCTTCCTGGTCGAGGGATTCCTTCAGCTTGTCGAGGGACTTCCTTAGCTCCGTCTGCTCGGCTTCGAAATCCTTCCGTCTTTCTTGTGCTTCCTGGAAATTCTTCTCGAGATCCTTCTTCGGAAAGAATTGCGCGATCAATTTGTTCTTGTTGAGCTTCAACTGGAATTCCAGTTCATTGAGAACGGAGCATTTCACGTTCGAATTCTTGATAGGCTTTTCGGACGCGAAATGGGTCAGGGCCTGATCCTTGAGCGACGATCGAATCCGCCAATCGATGATGACCACGTCCCACTTGCAATTCTCCAGGGTCCTGGCGTCGGCCCAATCGACGACGTGGGTATTGGAATTGGCCCCGTTCTTCGGCGCGTCCTCGATGCGTTTCAGGCCGACCCGCTCGGTTCGGAGCTTCGGGGACCGGAACAAGACATAACAGTCCCCCCTCCCTTTCAAGTCAAATTTGAACGCCGCGTCTCGGATGGGCTCGGCGAGCCTGGCCTGATTGACGACGGCCGAGTTCCACCGGAACTTGAGGAGGTTTCCATTGATCGTGAACGTGGCAACTTCCGTGTCGTCTGTTTTCAACAGCGAGGGGGGGGTCGAAATGGTCAAGGTCCCCTCCATTTCGTCGCGCGTCTGGATCAGATCGAGCCGTTGGCCGCCATGATTAACCTTGCGCGAGTCGGGCTCGCTCGCGATCTGCTTGTGGATCAATTCACAAGAACCGTGAATCCGGTCGGGAAGCTCAAGCTCCGCGGGCTTGCTCTGCATCGGGTTGATCGGGGGGAGTTCGAGGAACCAAACTTTCTGCTCGGCCTTGGGTGCGGCTTCCAATTCGTCGGGTTCGGGCGCCCTGGGCTTCGGGATGTCGGCCGGCTTTCCCGCCGCTTTGCTGGGCTCGGGCTTCGGGGCGTCCACCGCTTTCTCCGCCGGTTTGACGGGCTC
>CALKTZ010000451.1 GCA_937997355.1 uncultured Planctomycetales bacterium
TCGCCGATCATGATCACGTCGGGGTCTTGCCGGAGGATCGAGCGGAGGTGGGTCGCGAAGCTCTGCCCGCTCTTCGTGTTCACCTCGATCTGGGTGATGTTGTCCAGGTGATATTCGATCGGGTCCTCGACGGTGATGATGTTCTTCTGATAGCGGTCGATTTCGCGGAGGCAGGCGTAGAGGGTGGTCGATTTGCCCGCCCCGGTCGGCCCGCAGCAGAGGAACATCCCGTGAGGCTGATTCACGATGGACCTGATCTCGGTGATGAGCTTCGATCGCATCCCGAGGTCTTCGAGCTTGGTGACCCCGCCGCTGCTGTCGAGGATACGCATGACGAGCTTCTCGCCCGCCTTGGAGCCGGAGGTCGCCACGCGGAATTCGAGATCTCGCCCCTGGAGCTTGGCCCCGAACGATCCGTCCTGGGGCTTGCGCTTCTCGGAGATGTCCATCGCGGCGAGGACCTTGATGACGTTGATCGCGGCATCGCCGGTCGGCCGGTCGAAGGGCTCGGCGGCGTGCAGGATGCCGTCGATCCGGTAACGTACCGAGAGCTGCTCGTTCGTCGGCTCCAGATGGATGTCGGTCGCCCGTCGCAGGACCGCGTCGTAAACAAGCTCCTTGGCGGCCATGTACGACCGCGATTCCTCGGCCTGCCGGATCCGGCTCGGGTCTTCCTTGGTCGCCCCCGAGCTCTTGCCGACGAACACGATGGGAGGGCCGGTCCGGTCGACCGTCCCATCATCCTTGTTGAAGATGGGTTTCACCCCGAGCTTCGCGAGCCCGTCGTTGATCAGCTCCCCGAAGTGATACGGGGTAAGGATCTTCTGGTCGTCCGGGACGGTCTGATTGCGGACGTAGATATAGGTGAGCAGGGGGACGAGATAGGCCAGGAGCAGGAGCGAGATGCTGAGCGGATAGATCGGGATCGCCCAGATCATGATGAGGCCGAGCACCCCCGCGAGGAAGATCACGGTATTCCACTGCTCGAATTTGTTGTTCGCCAGGTCTTGCAGGTCGTGCTCGACCCAGTCCGACGTCCAGACCCAGAGCAGGTAGACGGCCACCACGGGGAGGAACTTGAAGAGATCGATGTAGAACCCGGGGCCGCGCGGGACGTCGGCCGACTGGGCGAGGAGGCCGGAGAAGATCGCGGCGGCATCGGCCGTCGCGGCGAAGCCGAGGAAGCCGGACAGGAAGGCGAGGGGCAGGACCACGCGGGTGGGACGGAACATTGCTGACTTTTCTCCGGAGCGTGCGGGCGAGTGGGACGTTGCCCCCGAAACCAGTTTCTCTTCCCGATGCCGCCCGGGTGGCGCGGGCGACATCTCCCCAAGTGTCTCAGAGAATGCCGGGCTGGGCGAGGGTGATCCCCTTGAGCGCCATCTTCAATTGTTCGGCGCTGGGGGCCACCTCGAAGGCGGTCGCGCGGTCGATCTTCTCGGCGGTCACCAGCAGCCTCAAGCTCTCGGTGAAGTCAACCATCCCCTCATCCTTGCCGATCCTGATGGCGTCGGCCAGCTTCTGGTCCTCTTCCTGGAGGATCAGCTTCTTGACGGTGGGATTCATCCGCATGATCTCGCAGAGGGGGACGCGCGTCTGGCCCGTCTTGGCGACCCAGTCCTTGTTCGTCGGCAGGAGCTTCTGGGCGATGATCGCCTTGAGGTTGAACGCCATCGATTGCCGCAGCGCGGAGTGCATGTCGCGCGGGAAGAGGTCCAGGATACGGCCGATCGTCGACGGGGCGCTGGAGGCGTGGATCGTCCCGAACACCAGGTGCCCGGTCTCGGCGGCGTGCATGGCCGCGCTGAAGGTCTCGCGGTCTCGCATCTCGCCGACCAGGATGATGTCGGGGTCTTGCCGCACCGCGTGCTTGAGCGCCGTATCCCAGTCGCAGACGTCGATCCCGACCTCCCGCTGGTTGATGATCGATTTGTCGTCGGTGAAGGTGAACTCGATCGGGTCCTCGATCGTGACGATGTGGCATCGCTCGTTCTGATTGACGTAGTTGAGCATCGAGGCGATCGTCGTGCTCTTGCCGGATCCCGTCACCCCCGCGAGGATCACGATCCCCTGGTCGTGGCTGGCGATCTCCGAGAGGATCGGCGGGAGCCCGAGCCCCTCGAACGTCGGGATCGACGTGTTGACGCGCCGGGCGACCAGGCTCAACCGACCCCTCTGGCGGAAGAGGTTGACGCGGAAACGGGTCTCCAGGGTCCCGTCGTAGATGATGTGGGCGAAGTCGACCCCGCCGGTCTCCTCCAGGATGTTGCGCTGGCGAGGGGAGAGGAGGGGATACATCAACCGCTCCATGTCCGCCGTGGTCAGGACGGGGAGTTGCATGAAGCGGAGGGTCCCGGCCAGCCGCATCGCGGGAGGCTGGCCGACCTTCAGGTGCAGATCCGACCCCTTGTGCTTCATCGTCAGGCGGAACAGCTTGTTGGCCTCCGGCTCGCTGGCCGAGGTTTCCGGGGGCGCTTCGACGGCGGTTGACATGAATCGGGTCTCCACTAAATCGCCAGGTGCCGGTGACAAGAGGGTCGTTACTGGATGGAGGCGGCCGGATGGGGTGAGTTCGTCGCCATCGCCCCGGTGCCGCCGGCCGGATTGACACCGTCGCGGACGACGCGGACGGGCACACCATGCTGCTGGAGATACTCCTTCGTCTGCGGGATCGAGAATTCTCGATAATGGAAGATGCTCGCGGCCAGCGCCGCACTCGCCCCCCCTTCGGCCAGCGCGGCCCGGAGGTGTTCGGGATGGCCGGCGCCCCCCGAGGCAACCACGGGAACCCCGACGGCGTCCGCCACCGCACGCGTCATTTCCAGATCATACCCGTTTTTCGTCCCGTCGGCGTCCATGCTGGTCAGCACAATTTCGCCGGCACCGAGGGATTCCACCTCGCGGGCCCAGGCGACCGCTTCCAGCCCGGTCGGGATTCTGCCGCCGTTGATGTGCACCTCCCAAGCTTCCCGGCCGTCGCGGAGGACGCGCTTCGGATCGATGTTGACCACGATGCACTGGCTGCCGAATCGCCTCGCCGCCGCCCGCACGAATCCCGGATTCTTGACCGCCGCCGAGTTGATCGAAACCTTGTCGGCCCCTGCGTTCAGCAGCGCCCGGATGTCGTCGATCTCGCGGATTCCCCCGCCG
>CALKTZ010000452.1 GCA_937997355.1 uncultured Planctomycetales bacterium
GATCAAATGGATTGTCGACGGCCTGGGGAAGATTCTATTCTTCCCCTTGTGCGATGGCGGAAATCGGTCGCCCGCACCGCAGAGAACCGAACAACCCGCGGAGCCCCCATGAGCATCGACTGGACACCTTTGGCCGACCTCATCGAAACCCACGACCGCTTTCTGGTCACGACCCATGTCCGGCCGGATGGCGACGCGCTCGGCTCGGAAGTGGGGATGGCCGGGCTGCTGCGTCAGCGGGGCAAGGATGTCCTGGTCGTCAATTCGAGTCCGACCCCGCCCCGCTACGATTTCCTCGATGCCTCGGGTTCGTTCTTCCACCAGATCGGGCAGTCGATCCAGCCGGAGGCGCTGGCGGATCGCGAAGTGGCAATCATCCTCGACCTCTCAAGCTGGAACCAGCTCGGCGACATGGCCAACCCGATTCGGAGCTTCCCCGGCCCCCGAGTCGTCATCGATCATCATGTCAGCCAGGACGACCTCGGCGCGGTCTACCTCAAGGACACGAACGCCGAGGCGACCGGCATGCTGGTGGCCAGGGCGATCCGGGAGCTTGGCGGACACTTCACGCCGGAAGTCGCCACCGGCCTCCTGACCGCCATCGCGATGGATACCGGCTGGTTCCGCCACTCGAACACGCAACCGAACACCCTGCGCGTCGTGGCCGACCTCATCGAGTCCGGCGCACAGATCAACACAATTTACCGCAACCTCTTTGAACGAAACACGTTGGGACGCCTTCGCCTGCTCGGAGAGACGCTCGTCGATCTCCACCTGAGCTTCGGCGGGAAGGTTGCGCACGCGTTGATCACGCTCGATCACATGGCCCGCGCCGGGGCGATCCCCCCCGATACCGAGGATCTGATCGATTACGTGGTCAGCGTGAAGGGGGTCTCGGTGGGATTGCTCTTCATCGAACAGGCCAGGGGAGGGGTGAAGGTTTCGTTCCGATCGCGGAACGGCCTCGATTGCGCCGAGCTTGCGGGCTCGCTCGGCGGGGGCGGGCATCGAGCGGCGGCGGGGGCGACCCTCCCTCACTCGATCGCCGAGAGCGTCCCCCTGGTCCTCGAAGCGGTTCGAAAGGCTCTTGAAGGTAAACCTTAATTCGTGCATCGTATGGGGATAAGAAACGGTGGAACGTGGTGGCTCGCGCGAGCCGGGACGAATTTGCCGCGCACTCTCCGCCCTCCCGACTCCTTCCCGCCCAATGAATGCCCGCCTTGGTTGAAGTCGATCGAAGTTTTCCCGCATGACCGATCGGCCTTCCACAATTTGTCCGGCCTTCAATCGGCGAAGAATGCCGTGACCTGCCAGCCACGAACGGGACCGCGATCCGGCCCGGACAAACAATAGACTTCGGAGACCAGAAATGACACGCCGTGACTTTTATCAAGCCGGCACCCTCCTCCTGAGCGGCTTGATGGGCCTCGCGCTCAGCGTGCCGGGAGTCGCCTATCTCGTATCACCATTACGGAAAGGGTCCGAAGAGGGAGAAGGGTTCGAGTCGCTCACCCGGCTCAGCCAGCTCAAGACGGGGGAACCCCGGTCCTTCGCGATCATCGCCGACACGCAAGACGCCTGGGTGCGCTACCCGAA
The DNA here is from genome assembly GCA_937997355.1 of uncultured Planctomycetales bacterium. Classification (GTDB taxonomy): domain Bacteria; phylum Planctomycetota; class Planctomycetia; order Isosphaerales; family Isosphaeraceae; genus CALKTZ01. The sequence goes on from CALKTZ010000452.1 coordinate 1,597, forward strand.
GGAGCCAATCGGCTCGGTCTGGCTGATCCGCCAGGAAGATAACAGCGTGAAGGCGTTCACCGCGGAGTGCCCCCACCTGGGCTGCGCGGTCAACCTCTCGGCCGACGGCAAATCATTCCTCTGCCCCTGCCACACCAGCGAATTCGACTTCGCCGGCAAACCCAAGAACCAGGTCCCGCCCCGACCGATGGACGACCTGAAGGTCGAGCTTTCCAAGGATTCCGACCCGGTCGTGAAGGTGCGATTCGAGCGATTCCGGACCCAGAGCGA
>CALKTZ010000453.1 GCA_937997355.1 uncultured Planctomycetales bacterium
CGCACGTCATACGCGGAGTCCAGGGCCGGCTCCTGGGGGAGGTAGCCGATCGAGATCCCCGAGGCGGGCCGAGCCGTCCCCACGAAATCCTTGTCCAGCCCGGCCATGATCCGGAGCAAGGTGCTCTTGCCCGAACCGTTCCCGCCGATGACGCCGATCTTCGCGCCCGGGTAGAACGAGAGCCAGATGTTCTTCAGAACTTCTTTCTTACCATGAGCTTTGGACAGTTTTTCGATCTGGAAGATGTATTGCGGGGGCATGGGCGCGGTGGTTCCCGAAGTCGGCCGTGGATGGTGACGGGTCGCGGTTGGAGGCCGAGCCTCGCTCAGGCGGGACGCTCTCCCCTTGAACCGGACCCGGCGGTCTGATATCTTGATTATCCTCCAGGCGACGCAAGGGGACAAGACGACCCCTCGCGGCCACCTTGGCCGGGGTAGCTCAGTTGGTCAGAGCGGCGGTCTCATAATCCGCAGGTCTGGGGTTCGAGTCCCCACCCCGGTAGTTCCCTTCCTCTTCCTTCCGATCCGCCGTGCATGGATGCTTCTCAACACAGGCGATGTCGAGGCCGGAATCGGCCTTCCTGGAATGCAGCATTACAAAGCGATGCCGCTTTTTTTTAAACAGCGTCATGTGATCGCTGCTTTGCAAAACCAACGCCGTCCCCTGATTCGGCCTATCCTGGGCGACGAGCCCGCGCGATCTCGAATTTGTGACGGCGACCGCGTTTTTTGCAGTTCGACAAACCGCGCCCGGGTGGTCCGCCCGCATCGAAGCGTCGCGAATTCCAAACGGGCGAAGCGTCTACGTCGATTCATCCTTCGAGGACTGCATGAATCCAGATTCGGCGGTGTTCACGGAAATCAACGTCACAACGCTCCGACGCGGTCGCGAATCAAGTTCGGCGTCGAGAGGCTTGACTTGATGCGTCGTGATTCGTTAGCTTACGTCCCTTGTTCGGAAACGCAGGTCGATTCGTTCTCGTTCCGACCGACCACCACGAGCAGAGCAAAAGGAGAAATTGAGTGTTCAAGCTGAACCGCATCCTGCTGGCCGGTGCCATGCTCGCCTTGGCCTCGACCACTTCCATGGCTGCCACCCTCCCCCCCGGCGGCCTCGGCGGGACCGCCCTGGGCATCACGCTGGATCCCGCGGCCGGCGGGGACCTCCTCCTGGCCACCACCTTCACCGGCGACT
>CALKTZ010000454.1 GCA_937997355.1 uncultured Planctomycetales bacterium
CGGCCTGCGCGATGGCAGTCTTCAGGAGCGCCGCGGCGTCGGCATGCCGTCCTTCCCAGAGCGCACCCATCCCGGCGTCGTACGTCCTCTTCCACCTCCCTTCCCCGATCTGCTTGAAGAGGGAAGTCATCACGAAACCCATGGGAACGACCGCCACCAGCGCCAGGGCCGTTGCCCGCAAGACCCGATGATCGGCCCCGGAATTGGCGCGACGAAACGGCAGATCCGACTCCGCGGCCTCGTATGCCTCTTCGTTGGCCTTCCAGCGGTAGGCCCCGACGCAGGTGCCCCCCAGGCCGAAGGCCACCAGCACCGTCGCGACGAGCTTCGGATTGAACGGTTTCAGCCCCCCCTTCGTGATCAAGAGTCCCACGCCGACCGCCAAGCCCATCAGCAGGCCCCGAACCAGGATGTAGTGGCGCTTTCCCCGCTGCCTTTGAACGTGCCAGGTGGTCCCCCCGGGGACATGGGGCTCGTAACTCGGCCAGCCTTTCTGGATGCTCTCGGGTAGCTCCTCGTGGACAAACCGGATGATCTCGGCGCGGTCCACCGGCCCGAACAGGTAGAGGGGAGTCTTGGTCGTGCCCGATTTGTCGTGAAACGTCAGCGTGCCGTCCTGCCTCCATTCCAGGCGATCGACCGAGTCGAGATCGACCTCCCGCGTGCGGAAGATGCCGGCCGATCGGATGGCTTGGTCGGTGATCGACAGCCTGTGGAGGAGGCAGGTCAGGAGCAGGTAGACGCTGCCGAAGGTGAAAAATGCAACGATGCCTCCCCCGATCACGGCGAGGAACACCTGGAACCCGAACGAGCTTTCCGCGCTCCCCCATGCGACGAATGCGAGGAATGCTCCGAGACACCCGGCGAAGCAGATCGCAATCATACTGAGCGCAAGCCACCACCAGGCCGGGCGGAATTCCACCCCGTCTTCCTCCCAGGCAGGGGCGTCTTGAAAGCCGTGCATGTTCGGTGATCCCCCCGAGCGTGAGCGGTCCTGTCGCGTGATTCCGTTGAACATAGATTGACCGCGATCCGGAGTCCAGCAACCAGCCGAACGAAAGGCGCCGGTCCGAGTTGTTTTCCGCGTCTGGGGGAGTTCGTCGCTTCAAGGTTCCGGATCATCTTGTTTAGGGCTGGGCCTGGGATGCTTGCGTGATTCAATGGCTGTGTTGGTGGGGGTGCATTGAGTGGCAAACAGCTTCTTGATTGCATGGATTCATGATTTGATTATTGGCAGCAAATTTCGCGGCAAGGAGAAATGGGTCGGTTTCGAGGGGATGGAATGTCGCTCATTGACGAATATTTTAAGAGATCGCCCGGGGCTCGAAGGTGAGAATATTAAGGCAAACTCGACCGTCGGCCAGAAAATGGGGATTTTTTGTGCATATTTGAGGAAACGGGGCGAATTTCCAGGCTGGGGAGGCTTTTTTCTTGAGATTTTCGTTCGCCTTGGGGGGGACGCACTGTACAATCTAAAAGTCGAAAAGATGGAGTATCCTTCGGCGAAACTGACTGCTCGATGCATCGGCCTTCCCGGCTCGCATTCTCCCTCCGACTCCGTGCGACGCACCGCGTCATGCGGCCAATCAATTCATTGATGTCGCATCATGGGCTTTGCTCGTTCGTGAGATCCGGCAATGTCGGTCCCCTGGGGACCTTCTTCGGTCGAACGAGGCGGAATTGGGTCGTTAGCCTGGAATGAAGTTTTGTCCTTCCGTGTCGAATGACGATGCATGAGCCTGGCGTGCCACGATAACCATCTCAGGATGCATGAATTTCAAAGTCCCGGGAACCCACCGGCCCGATTCGAGGAGAATCGAAGGTTGGAAGCGAATGGTTCTCGGTAGGGGAAGACGCGACGATGAGCAGTGGATCGACGGGTGCACAAGATTGGAGAGCCGTGGCGTGTCTGGCTCCCTCTGGTGAACGTCTGTTGTGCGTGGGAGAGAGTTCCTCGCAGGTTCGCGCGGCGTATGCCGGCGCGTGGGGCGAGGTCATTCGTGATGAAGACCGTCCGACGGTCCGGGCGATCTCGCTCCAGCGATGGGCGGGCCAGTTGTGGGCCGGGCAGTGGGAGCACCAGATGTACCTGGCCGTGCCGACGACCCGCTCGGGCAAGGGTGGCGGCGGCGAAGGGGCCGAGCCCGAGCCCGCCGGTGTGGCCGAGCCCCCCGAGCTTTGAACCGAGCCTCATCGGCCGGGATGTGCGTGATTGGTCTTCCTGTCTCGATGATTGTTCCGGGGCAGCCCGATCCAACAAAATCTTCTCGCGTTCCCTCTTTCCAAACCTCGGGTTCTCCCCGAGGTTTTTTCTTGGACCGTCCGTTCAGGGGCCGATGGTTCGAAACGGGTCGGCCTCGCGTCGGCTCGCCCAGACGGTCAGCCCGGGGAACGCGGACGCCAGTCGGAGCGCCAGGTCTTCCACGCCGATCCGCTCCGTGGCGTGATGCCCGGCGACGATCAATCCGAGTCCGAGGGCTTCGGCCTCGAAACCTCGGTGGAACCGGGCCTCGCCGGTGAAGAGGAGATCCGCGCCGGCCTTCGCGGCATCGGCCAG
>CALKTZ010000455.1 GCA_937997355.1 uncultured Planctomycetales bacterium
TTGGCGACATCATCGACGATGCTGAGCAGAAGTTGCTGGCGCTCGCGCTGGCGATCGAGCTCGATCGACTGGCGACGCAGTTCGGCCGTCGGGATCTCGCGGATCGGTGCCCCGTCAAGTCGGATCTCGCCCCAGGTCGGATCATAAAATCGCATCAGGAGGTTCACGAGCGTGCTCTTGCCGCAGCCGGTCGGGCCGACCAGGGCAACCTTCATCCCCGGCTCGATCCGCAGGCGAACATCCCAGATCACCGGCTCCCGATGTCGATAACCGAAGCCCACCCGGTCGAACTCGATCAATCTCCGCGCCCTTCCCGTTCCCGGCCGAGAAGCCTCACTCCAGGGGGGAACGATCGGCTGTTCGGGTTCCCGGACGTCGGGTTCGAGGTCGAGCACCTCGCCGAGCCGATCGACGCTCGCCGACGCCTGTTCGAACACGTAGGCCAGGTCGGCCAGCCGCGCGATCGGTCCGAAGATCAAGGCCGCCAGCGCGGCCGTCGAGACCACCCCGCCGGGGGTCATCCGCCCCTGGAGCACCTCGAATGCACCGAACGCGAATACGGCGGTCGTCCCCACGCCGCTGATCGCCGCGCTGATGTTGCCGAACGCCGCTCCCAACTGGCTCTCCTGGACGCGGGGGACGTGCGCATCATCGAGCTTGGCGGCGAAATCGACGATCTCCTCGGGCTCCCGGGCGTGCGACTTGATGACGAGTGTGCCGTCGATTTTCGCCTTGAGGTCGCCGAAAATCAGGTCCATCTTCTCGCGAATCAACGTGTTGGCATTTCGGATCTTGCGCATGAAATAGCGAAAATTTAGCGCATAGAAAGGCGCGAACAACAGCACGACGATTGCCAGCCGCCAGTTCCTCGCCAGCAGCAACGATGTGATCACCAGGGTCGTGCCCAGGTCGGTCAGGATCGTGAACGTCTGCCCCGTGACGAACGTTTGAATCGCGCCGACGTCGTCCATCAGGCGAGACAAAATCGCCCCGCTGGGAGTCCTGTCGTAGTAGGCCAGGCTCAAACGCTGGAGCCGATCGTAGAGGCCGTGACGAAGGTCGCGGACGACCCCCTGCCCGATCCAGCCGATCACTAGACCGTTCGCCAGTGAAATCGCCGCCTGGACGACGAACACGGCCAGAAGTGACAGCGCGTACCAGGGCAAACGTCCCCAATGCCCCTGGGTAACGACGCGGTCGATCAGCTCCTGGACCAGAAGCGGCACCGGCAGATTCGCCAGGCAGGCCAGGAGCGTGAGAACTGAGCCCAGTGCCAAACCCGAGCGGTAGGGGGCAAGCCAGCCGGCGATCCGCCGCGTCGTCCCCATCCGCCTTGTTATTGAGACATCCGTTTCGATTGCCCGACCTCCCCGATTCCGCCTCTCCCCTACGATCAATACGATAAACCGACCAATCCCGCGAAAAACAATTTCAAAATCCGTACCAATCTCATTTCAGTCCCACCGACCCTTCAAAACGGATCTTACGAGCAGGAGCCGAGGAACGTTCGCCCAGGATCGGAATCTCAACACCTTCGCGCCGGTTAACCTGTTGTGGTACGGTCGAGCCTTCCGCATCTCCGGTCAAGACTTGCATTTCCAGGCCGGAGCTTCGGGACGGAACGATTGACCACGCAAGGAGTTGACGCATGAAGAATGATTCGTTTACTTCGCGACTCGGCCGCCGAAACCTGCTCGGCGTGCTGGCCCTGGCTGCCTGCGCGACCATCCTCGGGTTGCCGGGCGCCCGCGCGGAGGATGCCAAGGAGAAGAAGTTGATCAAAACCAAGAGCGGCCTCCAGTATCGAGACATCAAGGAAGGGACCGGGGTTCAGCCCAAGCAGGGACAGAAAGTCCTTGTCCATTACACGGGCTGGTTCTGGAATGACGGCAAGAAAGGGAAGAAATTCGATAGTTCGGTCGATCGCAACCGGAAATTCGACTTCACCCTGGGTCAAGAGGAAGTCATCCCGGGCTGGGATGAAGGGGTCGCGACCATGAAGGTCGGCGGCAAGCGAGAATTAATCGTCCCCCCCGACCTGGCCTACGGCGCCAAGGGCCATCCCGCCGGAATCCCGCCCAATGCCACCCTCTTCTTTGAAGTCGAGTTGTTCGAAGTTCAGTGATCCGAACCATGAATTGACTTCGAATCAGACCAGTGCCGGCCGACCTTGATCTGCCTTCACTATTTTATGGGGACCGTTATTGCAGAGGCCCAGCAGTCTCGCGATGACGGTCCCATTTCCTTGATCATCCAACATCAATCGAAAGTAAACGTCATCTACTCTGTACATCATGACTGTGGCTTCAATTTTCTCTTTTCCTTGACAAGACTTCCGCTCCGACCGATGATTTGTTTCAACCAAACTTCATGAAAATACAGGCGTTGGACCCTGGAAAGAGACATTTCTCTTCCAAGATCCGTTCAAGCCATCCATCGAACGTCATCAACGTGGGATAGGAGCCACTCGCCCCATTTCCACTCGTTGGAGAGACGGCCATGTTCCGCATTCTCGAACCGTGGAATGATGGCGATCGGGCGAAGAATTCTACGCTGG
>CALKTZ010000456.1 GCA_937997355.1 uncultured Planctomycetales bacterium
GGCGAGCCGCGATGCCATCATCGCGGTGGTCGACCGCAACGGCAACATCCTGGGGGTTCGGGTCGAGGATCAGGTGGATCCGGCGATCACCGGGAATCCGGAGAAGCTGGTCTTCTCGGTGGACGGGGCGGTCTCCGAGGCCCGCACCGGGGCCTTCTTCGCCAACAACGCGGCACCTCTCACCTCCCGGACGATCCAGTTCATCAGCCAGTCGACGATCGTTCAGCGCGAGGTCGAGTCCGACCCCAACATCGCCGACCCCAATTCGACCGAACGAGGTCCCGGCTTCGTCGCGCCGGTCGGCATCAAGGGGCATTTCCCGCCGGGGGTCATGTTCACGCCGCAGGTGGACCTCTTCCTGATCGAGCACACCAACCGAGACAGCCTCACCAACGCCGGGCCGGACCTGCTCCGGGGGACCGCCGACGACGTCCAACTCCCCAACCGATTCAACGTGCCCGACCAGTACATCGCCCCCGGGGCCTCGCTGACGGCCCCGGAATCGTTCGGCTATTCGACGAGCCTGATTACCGACCCGACCCAGCGGGAGTCGTTCCAGTCGAGAGGCGTGGCGACCTTGCCGGGGGGGATTCCGCTCTACAAGAACGGCAAGCTGGTGGGGGGCATCGGGGTCTTCTTCCCGGGCAAGACGGGGTTCGCCACCGAGGAGAACTCCAAGCTGAACGACGCGGGATTGTACAACCCCCGCGAACGAGATCGGTCGCAGGAGGCCGAGTTCATCGCATTCGTGGCGGCCGGCGGGAGCAAGGCGGCCGGCTATCCGTTCGGCGCGATCAACGGGGCGCCGGCGCTCAAGGGGTTCACCCTCCCCTTCGGCCGGATCGACCTGGTGGGGATTAGCCTGGATCTCTTCGGCGGCCATGGACTCCAGGGGATTCGCAATCTGCTGACGTTCGGCCGCAAGTTGGGCAAGGGGGACCCGAACGACGGGACCGATCTGCCGGTCAACCTCCAGGGGGATCAGTACGTCTCCGGCCAGGCGGTCCCGGAAGGCTGGCTGGTCACTCCCCACGATGCCGCCCCCGGCGCGGGGAACCTCACGGCCGATGACGTGGTGGCGATCGTCAACCGGGGGATCGCCGAGGCCAACCGGATCCGATCGGCGATCCGGCTCCCCCTCGACAGCACCGCCAAGATGGTCTTCGCCGTCAGCGACAAGGCGGGCAATATCCTGGGCCTCTTCCGGATGCCCGACGCCACCGTGTTCTCGATCGATGTCGCCGTGGCCAAGGCGCGGAATGTCGCCTACTACGGCAATGCCGACGAGCTTCAGCCCGAGGACCAACTGACCAATATCCCGGCGGGAACCTCCTTCACGAGCCGGACCTTCCGCTATGTGACCCTGCCGTACTTCCCCGAGGGGATCAATATCAACCCGCCGGGGCCTTTCTCGATCCGCAACGACCCGGGCATCCTGGCGAATGGCCGGACCGAGGTGGCCCTGCCCCCTTCGGCCTACACCAGCATTCAGGGGCATGACGCCTTCTTCCCGGGGACGAATTTCCATCAGCCTTTCAGCCTGAACCAGAACGGCGTCGTCTTCTTCCCCGGCAGTTCGGCCCTCTACAAGAATGACGGCAGTAGCGGCGACGGCGACCGCTCGATCCAGGGGGGGCTGGGGGCCAGCGGCGACGGCGTCGACCAGGACGACGACATTACCTACGAGGCGGTGATGGGCTACAACCCGGCCTCGGAGAGCACCCCCCGGGCCGACCTGATGTTCTTCCGAGGCGTTCGGCTCCCCTACATGAAGTTCAACCGCCAGCCGCATGTCCCCTTGAACCAGGCCAAGCTCCCCACCGAGCAGTTCAAGCGCATTCCCGCCCCCAAGCTGGTTTCCCGGCGGAGGAGGTCCTGAGTCATGAGATTTCCCCTCATCGCACTGGTTTTCGTCCTCTCGGGAATCCCGGCCCGGGGTCAGCAGCCGCACGAACATCACCAGCATGGACACGTTCATCATCAGAAGAAGGAAGGAACCCCGCCCCCCGGCATCCCCAGGTTCATCCCCCATACCGATGAGCGGGCCGGATTTCCGCGATCGCTGGGGCATCATCCGGAACCTTCGAAGACTTCCGGGGGCCTGGGTTATTCCGTCGGCGGGGGCGTCCCATTTTTCGGGCATCCCCACCCTCGGGGACCCGAAGACGGAACCTGGGGCTGGGATGACACCGGCTGGCATGGCTTCCGCCGTCGCTCATTCCTGGGGTGGTCGCATGGCCGGAAGTACCAGGGAGGGACCGGCGCCTACCGGGCCGACGGCCCTCACATCCCCGATCCCATCTTCGGCCTCACCGGCAAAATCCTCGATTTGCACCGATCCCCCGAAGGCGAGTAACCCGCCGAATTGGGTTCGTTCGTGGAAAATAGCCTCTACCAGGCGAATTGGGTTCGTTTCGTAAAATGCCCATGCCTGGGAAATTGGGTTCATTTCGCAGAAATTGGGTTCGGGGGGAATTGGGTTCGTTTCGTAGAAAAGGGAACTGGTCCGTCGTGGAAAGTTTTGTCAGATCCTCTTGCTGAATCATGTGTTGCGTGGAAATTGGGTTCGTTCGGTCAATATGATGGTTTGAGAAATTGGGTTTGTTTGGTGAATTGACCTGAATACCCAAATTGGGTTTGTTTGGTGAATTGACCTGAATGCATTAATTGGGTTTGTTTGGTCAAAAGGCGAAGTTGGGAAATTGGGTTCTTTTGGTGAAAACACCATTTCTCTGATCGGCGAAGATCGCCCGACCCCGCCGATTCGCCCGACCGAAGGTCTCCACTAGAAAGACCAAAGGAATTGAGTCTTTCGAGCTGTTTGCGATTTTCGCGGCCATCGGTCTGGCGGAATTCGCCGCCAAACGGCCCACAAACCACCATTTCGGCGGAGTCAGGAGACCCACGCCGAACAGACAAACGCCATTGTTTCGAGGGAAAACCTTCGTGAAACACATACGAAGACCTGGGGCACCAGAGACTTGATCCTCCACCCGGATTCACTGTTCGGCGCGCACCTTCATCGCCCGCTATTGAGAAGGTATGGCATTCCCGGGCGAATTGACCAGGATCGGGGGGGAATCTGCACAAACCCGCGCACGTCTCACCCCATGAGGTGAAGACTTGGAGACCTAAGGTCGTGGGATTCGGCGGGGTCGGGAGACCCGCGCCGAACAAAGAAAGGGGAAGGACACCACCGCCGAATAGAGCTAGATTCGACGGAAGGGATTGAGAGCGGGATGCGAGAATCGAACTCGCGCATGAACCTTGGGAAGGTTCCAGGCTACCATTACATCAATCCCGCGCGTGTCTTGTATTTTACCCGAAACCGCCCGGCGGGACAATCGAGAATCCGACGATTTTTCGGATCGATCCAGGCCCATCGGAAGGCATTTGTAAGCCCGGGACCAGGGCTCTTACCACCTCTTCCGAGATCATGCGGATTGCCCGTGGCGGGCGAGGATTTCCGAATCCTGACATCCAGAGGTGATTCGGTTTCCGGCCGATCGGGATTGCAGGAATTCGGTGCGGGGCTAAACTCCCGACGTCTTCGGTCGAAGACTTGACCGAACATGGAGCCATCTCCTTCGAGCAGGACGCTCAACGATGCACCTGATGGATCGCCTCGGATTCCTGGCATTGCTCCTATCGGGTCTGGGAGTCGGAGCGGCCTCCGCCGCCGAAGAACCCGCGCCGCAACCCGCGGCCGTCGCGAAGGAGGGGGCGCCGCAACCTTCGGCAACCCCGAAGCAGGACGACGTCGCCCGGTGGAACGATCGCGGCAATCCCCGGAAGATGCTCGAAACCTTCTTCTTCGCGATCTATGCCTACGACCTGGCCCCCGAGCTGATCGTCAACGCGATCGACTGCCTGGACCTCGGCGCGATGGACCCGGTCGCCCGCGAGCGAGACGCGGCCCTCATGGCGCACGAGTTGAGCGGGATCATTTCCAGGCGATCGGATATCTCCCTTTACGGAATCCCCGAAACGACCGATTCCAAATGGTTGACGCTGGTCGACGACGGCGAGATGCGGATCGCGATGGCAGTCCAGCCCGACGGCACCTGGCGATTCACCCGCCATACCGTGGAACACATCCCTCGGATGCGTGCCCAATCGGGCGAGGGCCAACGCGCGGCGCAGGAGTCGCGATTGAAGCTCGCAGAGGGGCGGAGCGATCCCGAGACCACCATCCGCACCTTCCTCCAGGCCGCACTGGTGCGTCGTGATTTCTGCGCGGCGTCGCAATGCCTGGATCTCCGGGATATTCCGGCCAAGCTCCGATCGGTCCACGGCCCGGAGCGGGCGCGCAAGTTGTTGTTCGTCATGCAGCGGTGTGCCTTCGCGTTCCCCCAGGAGTTCCCCAGCGATCCCGATGGCTGGCGGTTCATCTGGCACTCGAACCATCGGGGCCGGATCATGCTCGACCGCGTGCATACCCCGGAAGGGAAGGATGCCTGGCTCTTCAGCACGATGACCCTGCACAACCTCGATAGGCTGGTCGAGGGCTTCCGCAATGTTCCGCCCGACCCCCGCTATGCCCGGATCGGCACCCTGGTCGATGCCAGGGTCCTCACCGACTCGCACGGCATGGTCGCCCCGCCGAAGGACGTCCCCCGCGAGTTCGGCTCGCCGCGATCGACCCTGCGGACCTTCTTCGAGGCGATCGAGGAGCTGGAATATGATGACAGGAAGGCCGAGATCGTCCTCTCCTGCACGCGATCCTCCGCCCGCTCAATATCGATCTCCTGACCGTCTCGGAATCGTGGGAATCGGAAGCGGTCCGGCTCAATCCCGAGGGGGCCATGCCGATCACGCTGGCGCGCCAGCCCGACGGCGCCTGGCGGTTCGATCAGCAGAGCGTGGCCCACATCCCGGAGTCGTTCGCCCAGTTGAACGCGGCGGACAAGACCGCGCTCGAACGCCGGACCCCCTTCAGCTCGGCCCGGCAGACGATGCGGACCCTGCTCACCGCGGCGAAGCTCGGCGACATGGATCTCGCGGCCGAATGCCTCCACCTGGGAGAAATTCCCCTGGGGGCCCGGTCGGAGCTGGGGCCGTCGCTGGCGTTCAAGCTCCACTACGTGCTCGACCGCCTGGGCCGGGTGGTCGTCCAGGAAATCCCGAACGAGCCCGAGGGGCCGCGCCACTTCGTCTATCGAGGGTCGCTCGGGCGGATCAGCCTGGCCCGCGAGCTGGACCAGACGCGGCAGGGAGACTGGCTCTTCACCGCCGAGACCGTGCGGCAGATTGACGGCATGTTCCAGGCCCTGCTGCATCAACCATCGGCGGGCAAGCCAGTCGCAACCGGTTCGCCGGATCAGGCTTCCTCGAAGCCCCTCCGCCTCCCGGTCGCGCTCAGGATTCGGGCGGCGATGCCCCCCGGCCTCCTCCTCTCGTTCCTGGGGTTGTCGATTTATCAGTGGATGGGGTTGGCGGGGATCGCGCTGATCAGCCTCGCGACCGGCCGGGTCGGCCTGCGGCTGCTGAATTTGCTGCTGATCCGGTCCCTCCACATTTCGCGATTCAACCTGAGCCGCGAGTTCGTGTGCCGGAAGCTGCGCCCGCTCGGCTTTCAGCTCGCGATCTGGGTCCTCTATCTCCAGCTCCCGCTGCTCGACCTCCCCATCGGCTTCGTGGGGCATGCGCTGCCGACTTTCAAATTCTTCTGGATCGGCCTGCTGGCCTGGACGACCTGGCGGCTGATCGACCTCGGCCGGGGGATTTACACGCACAGCGAGCATCTCAAGGTGCGGAACAATCTCAACGACATGATCGTCCCGACCGCGGCACGTTGCTTCAAGGTCATCGTCTTGATGGTGGCGGTCGGCTATCAGGTCTCGCTCATCGGCGACGGCGAATGGGTTTCCAAGCTGCTCGCCGGCATGGGGCTGGTCGGCCTGGCCGCGTCGCTGGCCGCCCAGGATACGCTCAAGAACTTCTTCGGGACCCTCCTCCTGATCGGCGAGCATCCG
>CALKTZ010000457.1 GCA_937997355.1 uncultured Planctomycetales bacterium
CCCCGAACGCCGAGGATGGCCCGGATCGAGCCGGTTCGATCGTCCGGAGTGTTCGCTCCGCGCGCTGTGACGCATGGTTGACCTTGGAGATCCGATCAAGTTTGCGGATTAACGCGACGATAATGATTCAATGGATTTCCGCGTCATCCGAGCGTCGAGGAGCCGAGAAACGGCCGAGCGGGCCGGTCGAAACGCCCATGGATGAACCGCGGCGCCGCGAATTTGTGGTCGGGTCGAGCCCCTGGCTCTGGGCGGGGATGCTCGCCATCTGGCTCACTGCGACCGGATGCGCGGGGCCGACCGCCGTCCGCTCGACCCGCCTGCGATACAACGAGTCGATGCGGGTGACCAACGACGAGCAACTGCTGACGAACCTGGTGCGGCTCCGTTACGCCGATTCTCCGGTATTCGTCGACCTGCCGAGCATCACGAGTCAGTTCGAGGTGGGGCTCGACGCCAACTACAATGGGGGCTATGGCTTGCAGTTCCCCGGCACGGCGAGCCTGGGCCTGGGGCAACTGTCGCTGCGCGACACGCCGACCCTCAGCTATCATCCTCGGCAGGGACGCGAGATCGCCAAGGCGCTCTTGAACCCGCTGACGGCCGACCTGGTTAGCGTGGTCAACGCCGGGGCCCGGATGGAACAGCTCTTCTGGATGACCCTGAACGACATCAACGACGTGCAGAACGCCGTGCATGCGACGACTCTCGTCCCCCGCGTGCCCGACGACAACGCCGAGTTCCTCCGAGGGGTCCGCCTGCTCGCGGAGATCGACAATCGAGGCGGCGCGGAGATCGGGTTCTCGACGTCCGAGAACGCCGACAGTTCGTCCGACCCCATCCCGGCGAAGCTCGTCCATGCCCAGGATCTCGTCGGCGCGGCCAAGGAGGGGTATGTCTTCCGGACTTTCGATGGCGATCGCGTGGTGCTCCGCAAGCGGGAGAAGGATTTGACCCTCAAGATTCGTGCCCCGTTCACCCATTCCGAGGAGATGAAGGAGCTGGCGAGGATCTTCCACCTGACCCCCGGCCTGAGCCGCTACAAGATCAAGTCCGAGCTGATCCCGAACGCCGAAAGCTCGGCCCCGCATCTCGTGGATGGGCTCCCGCACCCGCTCGGCGATGACGACAAGCCGCACGACACGATCTACCTCAACCTGCGGTCGATCCTCCAGGTCATGACGTTCCTGTCCAAGGGGGTCTGCGTCCCCGAGGAGCACGTGATCAGCGGCGTCGCGCCGAGCACCCCCGGACCCGACGGCCGCCCCTACAACTGGACGGGGATCATGGCGGGGAATTTCTTCGTGGCCTCGCAGAAGCATCGGCCGAAGGATGCCGAGGTTGCGATCCAGTATCGGGGGTACTGGTTCTATATCCCTCGCGACGACGTGAATTCGCGGTCGGTCCTGGCGGTGCTGGAGATCCTGTTCACGCTCCAGGAGTCCGACGAGAAGGCCGCCGGCCCGGTCTTGACGCTCCCCGCCGGGGGGTGATCGCCCTCGCAAAACCCGGCCAGGCCCAACGGGCACTACGAATTCTGGCCGCGATTTCCTAGAATCGATCGGCAGCGAAGCGTCGTCCTTGCCGACTTGCGTCCGTTACCGAGAACCGCACGTGATGCACGGAGAGCCGACCGAATGGCCGCGGTGGGAGCTGGCCGCGGAATCGATCGTCGTGAAGATCCGCTGGTTCGGGGTCATCATGGGCTACGTCCTGGTCCAGACGAGGACCGGGCTGAGCGACCCCTGGGCGGTGCGCGCATTCCTCGCCCTGGGGGCGGGGTACGCCGCCCTCGACCTGGCGTTCTGGCGGATGGGGGAGGTCATCTTCACCCGGCTGCCGCTGTTCGTCTCGCTGATGGAGTCGGTCTTCATTGCCCTGCTGTGCTACCACGACACGGGGCTGGATAGCCCGTTCCGCTGGTATTACCTGCTGTCGCTGGTCTGCTGTTCGCTCCGCTATCGCCCGGTCCTGGCCTGGTGGACCTTCGGGTTCCATTGCGTGAGCCTCTCCCTGCTGGCGATCTCGCTCGGCAAGGTGAGCCAGATCGCCACGAGCCTGCCGCTGACTCTCACGATCATGGCCTGGGTGACCTGGTCGAGCGCCTCGCTGACCAGCCTTTACAAGATGGCGGTCGCCCGGCTCGAAGGGCTCAACGCCGAGCTTCATGCGACCCGCGACGAGCTGGAACGGCGGGTCGAGGAGCGGACCGGGGCGCTCCGGGCCTCGCAGGCCCGCGAGGTTCAGCAGGAGAAGATGGCGGCGTTCGGCCTGCTGGCGGCCGGGATCGCGCACGAGGTGGGGAACCCTCTCGCGGCCCTCAGCTCGCTCGTGCAGATCCTCCAGCGCCGAGGCCCCGATCCCTATACGTCCGAGAAGCTCGACCTGGCGGCACGCCAGCTCCAGCGGATCGAACGCACGATCCGAGAGCTGGTCGACTTCTCGCGGCCGGCCTCCACGAGTGTCACCCGGGTGCGGGTCGGGGAGGTGGTCGAGGAGGCGCTGGGGATCGCCAAGTATTACCATCGGACCAGGGGGCGGCGGATCACCCGGTCGATCAGCCCGGAATCGCTGACGGTCCCGGCAATCCGCGACTACTTCACCCAGGTGCTGCTCAACCTCGTGCTGAACGCCATCGACGCCACCGACGACCTGGGGCGGATCCATCTGGACGCGTCGATCCGGGAGGGGGGGCTGGTGCTGACGGTCGAGGACGACGGGCGGGGCATCCCAATGGCCGACCAGGAGCGGGTCTTCGAGCCCTTCTTCACCTCCAAGCCGCGGGGGACGGGCCTGGGGCTTTTCCTCTGCCGGCAGATGCTGGAGGAGTTCGGCGGGAGCCTGTCGCTCCGCTCCGAGCCGAACGAGGGCTCGACCTTCACGATCCGGCTGCCGCTCGGCCCCGGCGAGTTTGCCCACGTGGCGACCCTCCCCCCCTGCGAGCATTCGGGGGCCGAAGCCGAGGGGGTCGAGCCCGTTTTGACGCCGGAGTGGCTGCCGTCGCTCTTCGCCCCCGTCCGCTCTCGGGAAGAGGGAGTGATCCGGAGATGAACCCATCGATGGCCTCCGCCGGCCGGCACGTCGAGGCCCGGCCGATCGACGACGCGAATGATCGGGAGCGAGAAGCCTCGTCGGGGGCCTCGCGCCGCCGGGGGCGCATCCTGATCGTCGATGATGAGGAGGTGATCGCCTCGACCCTTCGCGAGTTCCTCCAGGAAGAAGGGTTCACCACGATGCTCGCCCTCGACGTCCCCGCCGCGCTGGCGAGGATCGGGGACTTCGAGCCCGACGTCGTCCTGTGCGACATCCAGCTCCCGGGGGGAGACGGCCTCTCGCTCCTCGACCGAGGGCTCAAGCTCCGGCCGGACTGCCTGTTCCTGATGATCACGGCCTATGCGACGGTGGAGACGGCCGTCGGGGCGTTCCGGCGCGGGGCGCACGATTACATGATGAAGCCGGTGATCTTCGACGAGTTGATCCTCAAGGTCGATCGGCTGATGCGCTATCGGCGCCTGCAGCGAGAGAACCAGACCCTGCGCCGCCAGCTCCACGCCGGGGGGGATCTGGATAGCCTGGTGGGGCAGAGCCCCGCCATGCGGCGGGTGAAGGACCTGATTCGCAAGGTCGGGCCGAGCCGCGGGAACGTCCTCATCACCGGGGAGTCGGGCACCGGCAAGGAGCTGGTGGCCCGGGCGCTCCATGCGGCGGGACCCAATTCGGGGGAGGCGTTCCTGGCGGTCAATTGCGCGGCGATCCCGGCCGATTTGCTGGAAAACCAGCTCTTCGGCCATGTCCGGGGGGCGTTCACGGGGGCCGATCGCGATCATGCGGGGCTCTTCGCGGCGGCCGGGCGGGGGACCGTGTTCCTCGACGAGATCGGCGAGATGCCTTTCCCCTTGCAAGCCAAGCTCTTGCGCGCGATCGAGAACCGCGAGATCCTGCCGGTGGGGGCGACCCGGCCGCTGGAGTCGCAGGCGCGGGTGGTGGCCGCGACGAACAAGAATTTGCCCGAAGAAGTGGCCGCCCATCGCTTCCGCGAAGACCTGTACTATCGTCTCAACGTGGTTTCCATCCACCTGCCGCCGCTCCGAGACCGCCGGGAGGATATCCCGGACCTGGTCGACATGCTGCTGGCCCGGCATGCCGCGCGCTGCGGCAAGCGGATCGACGGCGTCGACAACGCAACGATGCGGGGCCTGTTGGCGGTGAACTGGCGGGGGAACGTCCGGGAGCTCGACAATGCCCTGGAGCGGGCCGTCATCCTCGCGGAAAGCCCGATCCTCGGCGCCGACGACTTTCCGCCGGGGCTGATCATCCCGAACGAGGCCGAAGCCGAGAACGCGGGGGGCGATCTCCGGTCGGCCGTCCGGGATTTCGAGAGGCAGACCATCCAGCGCGTCCTCAAGGAAACCGGCGACGACAAGCGAGAGGCCGCCCGGCGGCTGGGCCTGGGGCTCTCCTCGCTCTACCGCAAGCTTGAGGATTTTGGCATCCGGGCGGGCTCATAATTCGTAGAATGGGAATGGACGGGTAGGTTTGCCGGGCAGTGTGGCGTGTTCCGTTGGGCCGTCTCCCCCTGAGAAGTCGAAATAACCATGCGCTGTACACGGTGCGACGGATTGGCGGTGCCCCAGGCGGTCGGGATTGCCGACGACGGCCGGGTGGTCTTCGGATGGTGCGGGCAATGCCTGCTCGACACCCATTGCAACGTGATCGAGATTTCGGCCAGGGGGATCGCTGATCTCAAGCTGAGCTTCAGCGCAGCGCCGGAGCCGAAGCCGCAAAAGCGGGAGCCGGAGCCGCAACGGGCCGGGGTGGATCAGTCGATCTGGCTGGTGGGGCTGGTCGGGTTTCTCATGGTCGCCTGGGGGACGACGGTCCTCTGCGCGGGGTTCCTGATCGGCCCGGGAGATGGGCCGACGCGGCAGCCGAGCCTGACCGGCTCTCCCCCGATGCTGCGGGTCGGAGGAACCGCGACGATCCTCATGGGGGTGATGTTCCTCACCATGGCCGCGAACCGGGACCGGGAATTTCGGCGTCGCCTCACCGGGATCGTGCGGTGGGGGGGGCTCGTGGTTAGCGGCATCATCGGCATCTGGGCGATCTTCTCGGGGGGGCTCCAGAACAAGCCCTTGCCGGTCGGCTGGGCGATCTGCCTCCCCTTGATCCTGAGCGCCATCGCCTACGTGATCGAGGATCACGCCAACCGGGCCTCGCCCCCGGTCAAACCCTGGGAATTCCCGGTGGTCTCGTACTCCGAGATCGCCAGGCCGGAAGGCCCAAGGAAGCGGATTTGAGGAGGGCCATTCTCGGCTCAGCTTGCGCCCCCAGCCATCGAGGAAACCTTGGCAGACTATTCCACGACCTCCGAGAAGGATCGATCCCCCTTGAATCCGCTGAACCCCATCTCTCTCCAACTGTGGACGATCCGGGACGCAATGGCGGCGGATCTCGACGAGGCATTGGGCCGTGCGAAGTCGGCGGGCTTCTCGGCCGTCGAGGTCGCCCCCTTGCCGGAGGGCATCACGCCGGAGCAGCTCGCCGGTTCCCTGGAACGCCACGGGCTGGCCGTCACGTCGATCCACGGCGACCTCCCCTCGGCCGACAATCTCGACTCCTGGGATCGGCTCACCCGGGCCTACGGCTGCACGAAAATCATCTGGCACGGTTGGCCGCGCGATCCTCGGTTCGACGCGCTCGACGGAGTGCGCGAGGTGTTGGCGACCTTCAATGAGGCCGGGGCCATCGCCCGCGATCGGGGCTATCAATTCGGCCTCCACAACCACTGGTGGGAGTTCGAATCGGTCGGCGGGGAGATCCCGATTCGGATCTTCCACGAGGCCCTGCACCCCGAAATCTTCTGGCAACTGGACGTCTACTGGGCGAAGACGGCGGGCGCAAACCCCTCCGACGCGATCCGGGAGCTGGGTCCCCGGCTCGGCTCGCTCCACTGGAAGGACGGCCCGGCCGTCCAC
>CALKTZ010000458.1 GCA_937997355.1 uncultured Planctomycetales bacterium
CGCGCGATCGGCCTTCGCCACCCTCCGACCGGGGGGCTATCTCGCCCTGCTCCTGGCCCCCCAGACCGAGAAGGATATCCCCCCCGGGCTCGGCTATCTCGACCATACCCTGTTCGGCTACCTCGCCGCCGTCCGCGCGGGGTTCCTGCCGGAACGGCGGATCAGTTGCCCGATGGATGGGGCATATCTCCCCCAGCAAGTTCGCCGCGCCCGCCTCGAAGGGCGGATGCTCGGCCAGGTTCGCGACCTGCTCGTCGTCCGCAAACCGAGCCCCGGGCAGGTCGCCGTAGCCGCCCAATTCCCGTTTCTGCAAGACTCGTCAAACATCCCAAACCTGGGATGACTGCCAAAAGCACCTAATGCCAAAATGGCATACTGCCATTATGGCACTAAACTAAGTAGCTGACACATAAGACTTAATGGCGTGTTATCCCCAATTCGGGAAAACGCAATTTATCCCGAATCCGCAACATCCCACGGACACAGGCTCCCCGAATTTATCGAAATCCGCTCGTTCCCGTCCGGCGGGTACCCCGAATGCCCCCGCCGAAACGGTCGAACGAAGGTTTCCCAATCTTCGCTTCCGGCGGCGTCGCGCAAAAACGTGGAGGGCTCGCGCGGAATCCCGGCGAGCCCTCCACGTTGCACTTTGGCAAACCGCTTTTCCGGAAGGCGGATCAATCCTGGGGATTACCGCAGGCCAATTCGTAAACCTTGGCCCGCACGAAGGGATTGGAGAGGGTGGGATTCCGCCTCACGAGGGGACCGGGGAGTTCGGCGATCGCCTGGGCCACCAGTTGCTCAACTTCTTCCGCCCCAAGGCTTTCCAGGACGTACGCCATCGCGGCCTCTTCGGCCCCTTTTTCGTCGACCTGCGCCTGGCGGCGACGCTTCGCGTCAATCCGTTCGAGTTGCAATTCCAGTTCCCGGCGACGCCCTTCGAGTCGGCTGAGGACCTGGGGGAGAAGGTCGTAACCTTCTTCGATCCCCGAGCGGATGTAGCCGGGGCCATTCTGCAACTTGCCCTGACTCTGCAGGTAAAATGCGTTGAGCAGGACCTTCGCCACCGACTCCGGATCTTTTTGCGCCAGGAGCTTGCGGGCCAGTTGCCCCGGAATCCCCTGGCTGGTCAGCAATTCCTGGAGATCAACAGCAACAATGACCCGGCCCTCGGCCGTGAGCCGGAACGGGGTCCCCGTGATCGGGATGCTGGTGCCGTCTGTTATTTCTTCTTTCTCTGTCTCTTGTTTGGGCCTAGCGGCGAGGCCCATCAGGCCGAACCCCTGGGCCTGCGGTGTCCTAGAATTTGGACCAGGGCTCAGGGAGGGGGCTAAAGATTTTGGGCCAGTTTTGGGGGTGACCTCTAAAAAATCTAGGACAGTTTCGGGTGGATTCTTGGGAGATTGGGACACCGGCCTGGGTAGGGTTTGCCCCTTGGCGGGACGCTTGGGAGGCGGTCCCTGACGGATGATCTTGTAGGCGGTGGATCGACCCTTGGATTTGCTGGTTGCAAGCAATCCTTTTTGGGTGAGTTCGGCGATTGCGGCGAGGACCGTCTGCCGGCTCAGGCCCCCCTGGCGCGCGATGGTACGGATGCTCGGATAGGCCCAGTCGGTGCCGAAGTCGGAGTAGAGGCCGATCACCAGATAGACCTTGATCGCCGATCCGCCTAATTCTTTGAAAGACTCGGATCGCAGCAAGTCGTGCTCGACCCGGAAGAAATAGGAGTTCATTCCCGCGCGAGGCTCCGCCGAAGAGTCCTCGGCGGACTTTTCATCCTCGTTCGAGTCGGGTTCAGGGATCGGGAACGACTTCATGGTCCGCTGCCACCTCGGGGATGTTGCCTCGACCGTCGAGTACATCCGTCAATGCAAACAAGCTGGTCCGACTGGGAGCACACAACGCGGTCGGGATCGAGCCGAAGCCGCCAGGCTAGGGGACCTGCCCGTCCGGAGGATCGGGGACGTAGTAGGTCTTGACCTTGCCCCGCTCGTGGGTGGTCGAAACGACCAGGCCCAGCTCTTCGAGCCGGACGAGGGAGTCGATCACCGTGGGGGTTGAGAGCCGGGTCCGGCGGGTGATCTGGCCCAGGCTGAGGGTGACGCTCCGGTCGGGGATTCCGCCGCAGGCTTCGACGAAGAGGAGGTAAACCTTGATCCCCTCTCCGCGAATCCGGGCCAGGTAGCCGCGGTCGAAGAGGACCGACTTGACCCAGTCGAGCGGCGAATCATCCGGCGACTGCGCGGAAGCGGACATGGGCATGGCCGCGGGCATGTCAGTGGCCCCCGATCCCTGGGGAAATCCTGATCTCGCGTTCCCGGGCCGGACTTCGAAAAGATTCCCGGGACGGACTCCAATCCTTCGGATCTTGCCGACGAGGTGCGCAAATCGCGCCAGGTACGGCCTCTGAAACTCCCTATCGACCAGTTATCCTGACGAATCCACCCCCCGCCACGCGATTCTTCAAACTTCAAGACGATCTGTGTCGCCGTTGAGGGTTCCATGGATTTGACGATGCACGCGGTTTCTCCGAGGCGATGTTCGGGTGTTCCGACGATGGCCACTCTCTTTTTCGCGATGTCACTCGCGGTGGTGCCGGGGTGGGGATCGGCCCGCGAGCCGGATCGAGGCAAAGAAGGGGCATCGGGTGGGGCGTCGTCGCCCCCGACCTCAACCTCAACCTGGAAGGTGGGGGTCGCCCGGACGATCATCACCCCCGAGACGGGGGTCTGGCTGGCCGGCTACGGGACGAAACGCTCGCCCGACGGCAAGCTCCACGATCTCTGGGCCAAGGCCCTGGCGTTTGAAGCGGCCGACGGCCAACGCGCCGTCCTGATCGCCAGCGATTTCCAGGGTGTGCCGAGGATCATGAGCGATCGGGTTTTCGAGCAGCTTCGGACGCGGTTCGGTCTGGAACGCCGGCAGGTGATGCTCACCTTCTCGCACAACCACTGCGGGCCTCGACTGGGGGACGACCTGATCGATTACTATCCGGTCGAGGCCGAGCAGGTGAAGCTCGTCGAGGAATACACGACGGCGATGGTCGGCAAGATCGTCGCGTTGGTGGGAGACTCGCTGGCGAGGCTCGCCCCCGCGAGCATCCGGACCGGGCAGGGGGAAGCGACCTTCGCCGTCAATCGGCGCAACAACGTCGAGGCCGAAGTTCCCGCCTTGCTGGCGAGGGGGCAGGCATTGGCGGGGCCGGTCGATCATTCGGTACCGGTCCTCACCGTCACTCGCCCCGACGGCAAGCTCGACGCCATCCTCTTCGGCTATGCGTGCCACCCGACCACCCTCAGCTTCGCCACCTATTGCGGCGATTATCCGGGCTTCGCCCAGCTTGAGCTGGAGAAGGCGCATCCGGGGGCGACGGCCCTGTTCGTCAATACCTGCGGAGGGGATCAGAATCCTTTGCCGAGGCGGAAGGTCGAGCTTTGCGAGCAATACGGCCGGATGCTGGCGGCCGGCGTCGAGTCGGCCCTCAAGAAGCCGCTGAAATCGATCGCCCCGACGCTCCGGACCGCGTTCGAGCTGGTCGAGCTCCCTTACCTGAAGGTTGCGTCGCGCGACGACCTCAACGCATCCTTGAAGGGGGATAATGAGATCGTCCGCCGATGGGCCGCGCGCATGCTGGCCAGGCTCGATGCCGGGGAAACCTTCGCGCCGTCTTATCCCTATCCGATCCATGCGTGGCGGCTGGGGGAGGATACGATCGTGATCGGCATGGGGGCGGAAACGGTCGTGGATTATGCCTTGCGGTTCAAGCGGGAGTTCGGCCCGGGCACATGGGTCTGCGGCTATGTCGACGACATGATTGCCTACATCCCCTCGCGTCGAGTCTGGGAGGAGGGGGGCTACGAAGGGGGCGCCCGTCTCTATGAATACGGCCGCCCCGCCTATCGCTGGGGCGGGAACGTGGAAGACCTGATCGCCGCATCGGTCCACAAGCTGGTGAAGCAGGTGCGGGATTGAGACAGGAGATCCGCGACGAATGGATTCCGGCAATGCCGGAGCGAAAATAGGGACTGGCTCGACGCGAAGCGACGTGCCTGTCCCCATTTTTCGCGGGCTGATGCCAAGCACTGTCGGAGACCTTCGGTCGGTCGTTTCGGCGGGGTTGTCCGGGGGACGCGTCGATCGGGGATTTGTTCAGCCGCCGCGCCTGAGCGGTTCGGCCTTCACGTAGATTTGCTTCGGCGGTGACGCGTAATACCGGAACATGGCGGGGCAGATCCAGCCTTCCATGGGGGGATCGTCGAGCCGGTAGTAGTTGCCCCCGGAGTCGCCGCGCAGCCAGGTCAACTCCTTCTGGAAGCCGGGGAACCTGTTGGCCGAGAAGGTCAGGCGAAACCCCTCCTTCGCGTCGGGGATCTCCTTGACGAGGAGGTCGATCATCTCCGGGACCCCGGCCACAAACGGCTCGCGCTTGAGCCCGGTGGCCGGGTCGTCGAACACCCAGGTCCCCTGATACCAGTACGGGGCGATCACCATGATCGCGTTGTTCGGCGGCGTCCATCCCCCGAGTCCGGGTTTCATCAGCAGAAATGCGCCGATCGCCAGCCCCGCCGGCGCGATCAGCCCCAGAACAAGACGCCTTCGAGGTGTCGAGGACCCGCGTTCGGCCGGCATGGGGTTCCTCCCTCTTTGTTCAAGACCTTATCGGTTGTCGGATCGGCCTCTTCCTTCCTCCTGGATTCTATGGGAGGCCTCTTGGTCTGACAAGTGTAAGAAAATGGCCCCGCAATGAACCAAGGGGAGTCCGAGCCGTGGCCCAGCCTCCCCTTGTTGGGTGAATTTGGATTCGAGATGGATCGGGTTTCAAGCGGGGCGTCGCCGGGACTTTTGCTTCAATCCGAGGAGGGCGACGGTGCCCAGGCCCACCAGAATCAGGCTCGATGGCTCGGGGACGCTTGATAGGGAGAAATTATCGAACGACTGTGCCGAATTGAAGTCGTACAGGGCCACCTGTCCGCTTGCGAAGGTAGTGGTTGTGAGTGTCGTGGCCGCGGTGGAAGAACCATTGAGGAAGACCGAATACGTGTCTCCCGCGACCACGATGTGGAGATGAATATCGCTCGACGGGCTGAACAGGCCGGAGGCTTCATTGAGAATCCCCCCATAGCTCGAGCCGTCGCCGACGATGTGCCAGTAGAGCGACGTCCCCTTGGTCACGAGCAGGACCCCTTCGATTCCGACCGAGGTCCCGGGGGCGTTGGTGCTGCGGAGCCAGATCCCGCCATCGATCACATTCTTGATATCGACATCGACCGTGAAATCCGCCAGCGTAAACGGCAGAGAAGAATGGGCGTTCGGGAAGTTCCCGGGTGAGGTGGCCGCGTAGGTTCCGCCGGCCGCCGCCCAATTGCCGACTTCATTTCCCCAGAGGGGAGAAGCCCCGGAGTTGAAGTCGTCGGCGAAGATGATGCCGGCCTTCGCCGCGTCGGCGCCCCACGCGGCCATGGCCAACATCGCCACCAAAATGACACACCATCGTCGCATGAGATTGCTCCTTGATGCGAATGCAGTCGCGGTGTTTTTTTGATGAGACCTAAGCGTTATTTCGTTTCGTTACTGATGCTAACGGATTCAATCTTTTAGTGAAATCAACGTCGGCTGATTCTGTTTGATTTGTTGATTTTGATCAACATCGAACCTCATGCGAGTTTTTCCGCCTCAGGCCGCAGCCGGCGAGGCTAAGGGCGCCCAAGCCCACCAGGATCACGCTCGACGGCTCGGGGACGGCCGACTGTGCATCGCCGACGTAAAGCCGGAAGACGCCGTCTTCGAAGCCCATTGTGTACGGAGAGATCGACCCGAGGCCCGAGAACTCGATCGCCGAGAACGCACCCGTGCCGAGTCCGGCGACGGTGATCAGATCGAAGGTGTCTCCGAGCGAGGGGATGAACCCGTCGATGAAGCTGATGTGCAACCGGCCGTCGAAGATCGCATCGCCCGTCACGGCCAATTGGTCGTAGA
>CALKTZ010000459.1 GCA_937997355.1 uncultured Planctomycetales bacterium
CCCGGCCGGCGGCAACCGAATGCTCGCCGGGACGATCGTGAGGGCGAGCCTCTACGACCGCGCCCTCACCGCCGAGGAAGTGGCGACGTCGGTCTCGCTGTTCGACGACTACATCGATCCGGCCGCGCTCGCCGCGGCCCTTCCCGCCGAACGCCGGGCCGAACGCGTCCGGCTCCAGGCCAACATCGATCAACTCCGATCGAAAATGGCCGCCGCATCCCACAAGGCGTATGCCGTGAGCCCTCGACCGGCCGACGTCACGCGCGTTCAACTCCGGGGCAATCCGGCGCAGCCGGGGGACGTGGTTTCGGCGGGGGGCGTGGCGTCGCTCGTCGGGCTCGACGCCGATTTCCGGGTTCCCCCCGAGGCCCTCGAAGCGGACCGCCGGACCAAACTGGCCGAATGGGTGACGAATTCCCGCAACCCGCTGTTCGGCCGGGTGATCGCCAACCGGCTCTGGCAGGCCCATTTCGGCTCGGGGCTCGTCGAGACGCCGAGCGATTTCGGGTTCAACGGCGGCAAGCCGTCGCATCCGGAATTGCACGACTGGTTGGCCTCGGAGTTCGCGGCACGAGGCTGGAGCATCAAGGCGATGCATCGGCTGATCGTTTCTTCGGCCACGTATCGGCAAGGTTCGAGCGCCAATGCCGAGGCGATGAAGCGCGACGCCGGGGATCGCCTCCTGTGGCGGAAGGCTCCGGTCCGCCTGGAGGCCGAGATGGTGCGAGACGCCATGTTCGCCGTGGCCGGAAAGCTCTCGACGGACCTGGCCGGCCCGAGCTTTCGCGATTATGAGCTGATGAAGGCCCCCGGGACGCCTGCGGTCCTCTACGCGGCCGTTGACCCGGCGAAGCCCGGCCTCAATCGGCGGACCCTCTTCCGCGCCTGGGCGCGCGGGGGGCGCAGCGCGTTCCTGGATGCCTTCGACTGCCCCGATCCCTCCACCACGGCCCCCCGACGCGCGGTCACCACCACGCCGCTCCAGGCCCTGGCGATGATGAACAACGCGTTGGTCCTCCACCTGAGCGACGAATTCGCCGATCGCCTGGAGCGAGAGGCCGGGGCCGACATCGAGGCCCGGGTGGATCATGCCTATCGGCTGGCCTTCGGACGATCGCCCGAGCCCGAAGAACGAGCCCGGGCGATCCAGATCGCGACGAAGTTCGGCATCTCCACCCTCGCGCGGGCGATCTTCAATAGCAACGAGTTCCTTTACGTCGATTGACCCAACTCGGCGGGAGTCCGCTTTCCATGGACCGACGTGAATTCTTCTCCTGGATGCGAAACGGCCTGGCCGGCGCGGCCACGGCGTCCCTCATGCTCCGCGACGGCACGCTCCGGGCGGGGGTCGCCGGGGAGTCGATCCCCCCCGCCCCGCATGTCCCCGCGAAGGCCACCCGCGCGATTCACATCTGCCTGTGCGGCGCGATGAGCCATGTGGACACCTTCGACTACAAGCCGGGGCTGATCGCGGCGCATGGGAAGTCCCTCAATTCCTCCACCAAGCCGGACGTCTTCTTCGGCCAGGTCGGGCGGCTCCGCAAACCCGATTGGGAGTTTCGTCAACGTGGGCAGAGCGGCCTCTGGGTCTCCGACCTCTTCCCCAACATCGCCGAGGTGGCCGATGAGCTGACGGTCATCCGCTCGATGGTGGCGGAAACCTCCAACCACACGCCGGCCACGTTTCAGGAAAATAGCGGATTCCGGCTCAATGGCTTCCCCACCATGGGGGCCTGGCTGAGTTACGGGCTCGGCAGCGAGGCCGACGACCTCCCCGCGTTCGTGGTCATTCCGGATGTCCGCGAGCTACCGGCCGGCGGCACGATCAACTGGACCAACGGATTCCTCCCCGCGCGGCATCAGGGGGTGGTGATTCGCCCCCAGGGGGAGCCGATCGACGACCTCTTTCCTGCCCGGCGACTCGCGGAAGGGGCCGACTCGGCCGCGCGCGAACTGGTTTCGGAGATGAACCGGCGACACTTCGCCAGCCACGCCGATGACGACGCCCTGTCGGCCAGGATCAAGGGCTACGAGCTTGCTGCCCGCATGCAGATTTCGGTCCCGAGCGTGACCGATTTGAAGGGGGAGTCGGACGAGACGATCGCGCTCTACGGGGCGGAGCATTCGGAAACTCGCGACTTCGGTCGCGCTTGCCTGATCGCCCGGAGGATGCTCGAACGCGGAGTCCGATTCGTGCAACTCTTCTCGGGGGGGACGTTCGGTAGCCCCCGGCGGAACTGGGACGGCCACGAGGACATGAAGGCCAATCACAGCCAGGAGGCGCTCCGGATCGACCGCCCGGTCGCCGGATTATTGCGTGACCTGCGGCGTCGTGGTTTGCTCGACGACACCCTGGTCCTCTTCACCACCGAGTTCGGCCGCACGCCGTTCTCGCAATCGGCGGCGGAAGTCGTCGGCAAGGGACGCGACCACAACCAGTACGGCTTCACCGTCTGGATGGCGGGGGCCGGCCTCAAGCACGGCATCACGTATGGCGCCACCGACGATGTAGGCT
>CALKTZ010000460.1 GCA_937997355.1 uncultured Planctomycetales bacterium
GGTTCCAGTATAGCACCGGCGATTCCCGAATCGAGGGGGACCGCGGTCTTCTTCCCGGGCGATCCGACCAGACAGGACTGAATCGATTGTCGGAGAGGCGAGATCATACGATGCCGAAGGACAAGTGGAATGGCGGCCAGGGGAGGACCGGCACATCCTCCTCGACTCCTGCCCCGGGGCATCGAGGGGGAGATACTCTCTTCGCGTACGCGATCCTGACGCTTCTCCCCATCGCGCTCCTGGCGGTCGGGCCGAACTGGATCGTCTCGGGGCTTTTCAACGATCCCTGGATCTACTTCGGCTATTACCTCGATTTGTCGGCCCATCTGAAGACGTTCGACGGCCTCTACTACGGCTGCCGGCTCAGCGCGATCCTGCCCGGATGGTTGGCCTATCGGATTCTGCCCCCCATCGCGGCGAATCTGGTGCTCCACCTGGGGCTCTATTTCGCCGGGCTCTTCGCGTTCCATGAGACCGTGAAAGAGACCGTCAGCCGCCGCGCCGCGCTCCTCTCGGCGGTCCTGCTGGGCACCAATCCGTTCTATCTCAACGCCGTCGGCCACGACTACGTCGACGGCTTCGGCGTCGTCTATTCGCTCCTCTCCATTTTCTGTTTGAGCCGGGCGGCGACCGCGAACGCGAAGCATTGGCGAATCTTCCTCCTCGGCGCGGGCGTCTTCGCGGCGGCGATGGTCGTGGCGTTCCTGACCTCGGTCTTGCTCATCCCCTTCACCATCCTGTTTTATCTGGTGGCCAATCGCGCGAACGCGCGAAATCCCTGGTTGGCCTCGGCATTCTGGTGGTGTCTCGGAGGATTGTCGCTCGTCGTCTTTCTCGGCGGGGTGAACTGGATCTTCACCGGCAGCGTGTGGTTCCTCGCCGCGTCCTTCAAGTTCATGCGGCAGATGGCAAATTCTCCGAATTACTTTGTCGACCGGTCGATGTCGTGGCTGCCGTCCGCCGTCTGGCTGGCAATCCCCTTCCTGGTCTTCCTGGGGAGCCTCATCCGACTGCGCCGGGCCTTCAC
Organism: uncultured Planctomycetales bacterium; assembly: GCA_937997355.1. Taxonomy (GTDB): domain Bacteria; phylum Planctomycetota; class Planctomycetia; order Isosphaerales; family Isosphaeraceae; genus CALKTZ01. Next base: position 1,028 of record CALKTZ010000460.1, read on the forward strand.
TTACGAAGGCCGCCCGAACTCTCGACTCTCGATCTATTACTGGGGCCAGTTGGTCGGGCTGGTCCTGCTCTTCATGGCCTTCGATGTGCGAACCGGCTCCAGCCTCCTGCTCCCCTGGTTCTATGCGAGTCAATTGATCCCGGCGACGTTTCTGGCCTTGGCGGCGTTGGTCGCCGAACCCATCGGCGCCATGACCGCGCGGAGTTACACGGCGCTCGTCCTCTTCGCCGTGGTGACTTCCCTGGCCTCCCCGGCGTTGATCGCCGCGGGCTACGCGCTCGACGTCGCGGGCCTCGCCCCGATGATCCTGATCGTCCCCGTCTGCATCGCCGCCGCCTTGGTCCTCACGACCTCGACACTCCGGGCCTCGTCGCGGCTTACCGTCTTCCTGCTCCTTCTTTTCTTGGTTGAGTCCATGGCGCAATCCGGCTTCAAGGAAGAATCGAGCATGATCACCTTGCAGAAGGACCCGGATTTCGTGCGGCAAACCTACCTCGGGAAGCCGCCTCGTTCCGTCAAGCCGTACGGCGTTCGGCTCCGCGCCTATCGGCGACTCGGATTCGACGTCCTGCTCGCCATCCATGACGCGGTCCGCAACATTCAGCAGGTCGATCCGGTCGGGCAAACCTTCTTCTGGTTCGGCTTCGATGAACCCGACGGGGTCCTCTTCAACAACATCGCCTGCACCTATACCTGGGGAATTCGCATCCTGAACCTCGATTTCCCCTCACTGAACGATGGACGGACCATCGATCATGTGGCGGTCGCGCCCGGCATGAAGATCCTGGTCCTGTCGAACCATCCCGACGTCGCGGGGACCGCCCAGCTCAGCCTGAGCCAGAAGGGCTTCGACTCCAAAATCGTGGTCGTCAAACACGTCCAGCATGGCTCGATCGCGTTTTCGATGACTTTTCTGGAAGTCGTCGAAAAAGCCGATTCCCAACCGGCCTCCTGATCGGCGGGCGGCCCGCATGGCGGATCAATCGCGCCGTGATTCGCCGTGGTGAAACAAGGCTTCGACCAGGAGGTCGTTGGCGGCCTGCCATCGAAAGCGATCGGCGATTGCGCGACCCATCGCAACCCGGCGTTCTCGTTCGTCCGATCGATCGAGCAAATCACGCAGCGTTGTCGTGATGGCCTCCTCGTCCTCCGGATCGAAGTACCAACCGGCCGGGCCGCCGATTTCGGGCAATGCCGTGCTGTCGGACAGTGCGACCGGAGTTCCCTGGGCCATGGCCTCGACGGCGGGAATGCCGAAGCTCTCGCAGAGGGAGGGGAAAACCAGGGCAGCGGCCTCGGCATAGATCGCGCGGAGCATGCGGCCGTGATGGTAGCCCGGCATCCGGATGATGACCTTCGGCCCGGCCTCGGCGGCGCACTCGCGCAGCGCGTTGGCCTCGGAATCATCCCCCGTACCCAGCAGGACCAGGGCCAAATCGCCCCGTCGAACCTCGTCGAGCCGACTCGCGGCGCGGATCAGCCTTGGCAAGTTCTTTCGCGGCTGGAAATTCGCCACGGACAGGAAATAAGGGATGCCGCCGGGAAGATCCAGCACCTCGCGGGCCTGGTTGCGTTCCTGGATCGAGGCCGGTGAGAAGAATTCATCGTCCGCGGCGTTGGGCACATAGGCCACTTTCCCTTCGCATTCCGGATACGCCTCGATTAAGTGTTTGCTGTTGAAGTGAGAGACCGAGATGACGAGGTCGGCCCGGCGGAACACGACGCCGAAACGCTCGCGGAGGCCCGGCGGACCGTACCTCAGATTCTGATAAATGTCGTGGCTGGTCACGGCGCGGAGCGCATTCCGGACGGGGAAACCATATTCGGATGGCGAATACACCCAGTCGACCTGACCCGACCAACGATCGATCGGCGGCCAGGAAACGTGCCGCCACCAGCGGAGCATATCACGCGTGCGGGCCGGCAGCTCTCGGCGAGGCAGATCACCGAGGGCATTCCAGTACTGGACATGCTGAACGTGAAAGCCGCACT
>CALKTZ010000461.1 GCA_937997355.1 uncultured Planctomycetales bacterium
TTCTTCTCTTTTTCGCCGTCCGCCTTGGGAGGCTTGGCTTTCAGTTTATCCTTATCCGGAGCCTGGGCCTTGGATTTGGACTTGTCCGCCTCTTGCTTTGACATCGAAAAGAACCTTCAGCTCAACCTTGCTGGGAGACGAGGAATCGAAATTTCACGGTCTCGGGAAAGCTCGGGGCGCCGTCCGGCAAGGCGGGGGCGGAAATTGCGAGCACGGAGAATCCGAGACGATCGCAACAGTCTAAACAAACGCTTGCCACGCTGACAAGCGCGCTGCCGTGTGAATTGCTCGGATTAGTGGCCGCGCGAGGCCGAATGCTCGGCCGCGGTGTTTTGCCGCAACCCCTTATTCTGCCAGAAGTGCGGGCCTTGATAGGCCGGCTCGGCGGGCTGCGGCTGGGCGTCGACGGGGCGTTCCGCCCCTTCCGCGCTCCAGCGATGAGCTTGCAGGCTCTGGAGGACCTGGTCGGCCAGCCGGATCGACCGGACCGCGTCGTCGCCGGTGACTTTCGGAGGGGCGAGACGGCGGGCGGCTCGCACGAAGTCTTCCAGCTCCAGGGCGAGCGGCTCCCTCCCCTCAGCCTGGGTGTTCGTGACGTTTAAGACCTTGCCGAAGAGATGTTCCTTGACCGCGAGGGGCTGGGCCAGGTCGATGCCGTCGAGATCGAGCTCGCCGTTGCGAAGTTGTTCCGAGGGGCGGACAAAGGTTGCATGCTTGGTGGCGAAATCGAGGGACGCATACCCTTCGACCCCCCAGACCCGCATCTTCCGCACCGCCGAGTAGCTCGCCCGGCTCGCGGTGATGTTGGCGACGCAGCCGTCCTCGAACTCGACCCGGGCGTTGGCGACGTCTTCATGCTGACCGAAGAGGCTCAGCCCCACCGCCGAGACCGATCGGACCGGAGCGTTCGTCATCGAGAGGACGAGGTCGATGTCGTGGATCATCAGGTCGAGCACGACGCCGATGTCGGTCGATCGGAATGTATGGGTCGAGAGTCGCTCGGCGTTGATGTAGCGGGGGCGGATCGGATTGTCCTGGAGGACGCCGAACGCGGGGTTGAAGCGCTCGATATGGCCCACCTGGAGGACGGCGTTGCCGGCCCGGGCGGTCGAGGCGAGGGCCTCGGCGTCGGCGAGCGAGCCGGCCAGCGGTTTCTCGACGAGCGCGGCGATCCCTCGCTCCAGGAACGGGGTCGCGACCTCCCGATGATAGCACGTCGGCACCGCGATCGAGATGGCGTCGAGCTGGTCGAGGAGCGTGCGATGGTCCTCGACGGCCCGGGTCCCGAATTTCTCGGCGATCGATCGCGCCCGATCGATGCGCGAATCCACCACGGCGACAAGCTCGACGTCGGGCATGGCGGCGAGGATACGGGCGTGATGCTGGCCGAGGTGGCCGACTCCGACGACGGCGACTCGCAATCGACTCATACTTTGCTCCTGCGGTGTTCGCGGGCGCGGCCGTGGCGGCCCTGCTGCTGCACCGCGATGTAGTCGAGCAGACTCTGGACTTCGGCACAAACCTGGCCGTTATTCCTGAGCGTCTCGGCCGCGTTCTCGACCGTCATGCGGACCCGATAGAGCAGGCGATGTGCCTCGTGGAGCGCGGTGATCGACTCGGGGCTGATCCCGTGCCGCTTCAGCCCCACCACGTTGATGCACCTCACCTTGCAAGGATTGCCGTCGACCAGCATGAAACGAGGGACGTCGTGGATGATCCGCGACATCGCGCCGATGTAGCTGTAGGCGCCGATCGACACGAACGGGTGGACTCCCACCCCTCCCGAGATGATGACGTGCGACTCGACGAGGCAATGCCCCGCGAGCATCGTGTTATTCGTGACGATGATCCGATCGTTGAGGATGCAGTCGTGCGCGACGTGGACATTCGCCATCAGCATGTTGTGCGAGCCGATCCGGGTGATCCCCTGGTCCTTGAGCGTGCCGCGATGGACCGTCACGCCCTCCCGGAAGATGTTCGAGTTCCCGATCACGAGGCGGGTATCGAGCCCGTGATCGTGGACGTCCTGCGGCTCGCCGCCGAGTACGACGAACGGATGGATCACGTTCTCTTCGCCGATGATGGTGTTCCCGAGCACGCAAACATGGGCGACCAGGCGCGTCCCTCGACCGATCTTCGCCTCGGGGCCGACCACGCAATACGGGCCGATTTCGACATCCTCGGCGATCTCGGCTCGGGGGTCGATGCAAGCTGTGTCGGCGATCATGGTTGCCATAATTGCAAAGTCCTTCGGGTTCCTAAATTTAGGCGAATTCGATCGAATTTCGATCCTCACCCGGTGGAGTTCGCTCGTTGTGGAGGAGTTTCGCTTGCAACAACTGGACGAGGTGAATCGTCGCGGAATCGCCTCATGCCAGGGATTTCCAATCAGGCCGCGCGAGCGGCATCAACGATTACGAATCGAATTTTAGCCTCGGCAACAAGCTGCCCGTCGACGTTCGCTGTAGCCAGGACACTCGCTCTCGTGGGCCGCATTCGTTGGCTTTCGATGACAAGTTTGAGTTGATCGCCGGGGGTCACCGGTCGTCTCAGCTTGACCTTATCGATCGAGGCGATCAGGGCAACGTGTTCCCGGCTCTCGACATTGAACGAGAGCAGGACCCCGGCCGCTTGCGCGAGGGCCTCGACGATCAGGACACCGGGCATGATCGGCCGCGAGGGCCAGTGTCCTTGAAAGAAGGGCTCGTTGATGCTGACATTCTTCAGGGCGACGACCCGCCTCCCCGGCTCGATCTCGACGACCCGATCAATCAGCAAAAACGGATAACGGTGCGGCAGCATCCTGCTGATCTGCTGGATATCGAGGGTCCCGTCGGGATTGATCTCCACGGGGGGGGCGGATTTCGACTTCTGAACCTGGTCCTTCTCGATCGTCCGGAGCAGCTTCCGGACCAGCGAGGCGTTCGACTTGTGCCCGGAACGGTGGGCGACGACGACCCCCCCGAGATCCATCCCCAGGAGCGCGAGATCGCCGACCATGTCCAGCAGCTTGTGGCGG
>CALKTZ010000462.1 GCA_937997355.1 uncultured Planctomycetales bacterium
CGATGCGCTCAAGGAACGGCACAAGCCCCTCCCCGCGTCGGCCCCCGGATTCGATCAGCCGATGACCGGCCAGACGCTCGCACGCTACAACGGCGTCAAGACGAAGCTCGATACCCTCTGGGATCGTTGGCTCCAGGTGATGGATAAGATCGAGAAGGCACAAAAGCTGATCGGGGCCGGGGGGGCGCTCAGCCTGGGGAACCGGAAGTCGCGGCAGGCCGAGGAAATCCTGACCAAGGAGGTGAAATTCCCCGAGATCGAGGCCGAGGCCCGGGAATGCTCGGCCGAGCTCGACCTGCTGGAGAAATCCCACGAGGACGTGCGGCAGGCGCTGAAGAAATTGGCCGAAGCGCGGCAGCGGCTTCAAGCCCAGGTGGAGAGTGTGGGGAAGGCCGGCTTGCCGATGGCCCCATTTCAGGCGGATCTCGGTACGATCGATCAGTTGAAGGCCCAGGCGGAATTCCTGGTCGCTCCCGACCCGATCGGCTCCGAGGATGTCGTCGAGCAGGCGAAGGCCCAGGTGGAGTCACAACTCGTCCGGGCCGGGGATGTCCTCGACCTGTTGTCGCAGTCGAAGACGATCGAACGGTCGCTCAAGGAGGTTGAAGGGGCCGCCTCGGTCCAGCGATCGAAGGGCTTCAAACTCCAGGAGGAGGGGGGGAACCCCGACCCCTTGATCGTCGAGGGGGTTCGGCGGCAGGGGCTCGGGCTCGCCGCCTTGCAGGCCGGGGACCCGGACCGGGCCAGGATCGAACTCGCGGAGGCGGACGGCGACGCGAAGAAAGCCCAGCAGATCCTGGATGCTGTTGTGCAGGCCAAGGCATTCTGCCGACGCGAGGCATCGGCCCGAGATCGCGAGACCGCCAGGCTACGCGACGCACTCGTCGAGGCCAGGAATTATCGCGAGGTCCTCGAACGCGAGTTCGCGCCGGCCTCGTGGGACGGCGTCGCCCGGAATCTCGATCAGGCCAGGGCGCTGCTCGACACCTTCGACCGGAAGTCGGCCGAGGCCGCCGAGGAAGGCTCCGACGCGAAGCAGAACTATCTCCTCGGCGCCAGGCTCTATGAGGAGCTTGGACGCCAGCAGCAGATCGTACTCAGGCTGATGGCCGGTCTCGGCGAGCAGGTGAATACGCTCGCCGCGATACGCAAGGAGGTTCAGGACCTGGACCATCAGCTTGAAACGACCGATCGGCAAATCGGCACGCTCTTCGACCAAAATCAGAATATCGTCGGCGAACAAGCGGTCGGCCTCTTCGACACGACCCGACGAGCGTTCGCCAAGGCCGCCGGGAAGATCGATGAGCGGCGACCGGACTGGCCCGCGATTCGAGACGAATTGAAGCAGATCCAGGAAGAGTACGCGATCGCCGAAACTCGGGTCGAGGCCGACTTGAAGGCGTACCAATCGCTTGTCGATGAAGTGGCGCGGACGAAGCGGGAGGCCGCCCGAGTCGGCTCGTTCCTGTCGGCGTACGTGGAAGACCGGCCGGCGGCGAACCGCCGGTTCCAATCGGCCTCATCCAACCTGGATCGGCTCGATGATCAAAATCCGGATCGCGACTGGCCCCGGCTGCTCCAGATCGTCCGGGACGCCGCCAGCGACCTCCAGGCGGCCGAACGCATGGCCAAGGAAGATATTCGACTGGCCGCACAGGCGGAATCCGAGATCGCCGAGGCGGCTGCTATCATCCAGCAGGCCAACTCGGTCGGCGGCATGGGGATCGTCGCCAATACGTCGGATGCCCAGGCCAGGGTCCGCCAGGCCCAGCAGCTCCTGGGGTCGCAAAACTATGAGCAGGCCATCGCGCAGGCGGAAGCCGCCTTCCAGTCGGCGCGTTCCGCCTACAATGCCGCGACTCAGCAAGTCTTCTACCAGCAGATGCAGTACGAAGCGGAGCGGCGTCGCCGCTATGCGTCCGACATGGCCCAGGCCTCCTATCGAGGCCCGAGCCCCGGGTCGATCGCGGCGGCCTCCGCGGCGGCTTCAATCCTGACGCGGATGGCCGAGGCCGCGGGGGGGCATGTCGCGTTTGGCGGTGGCGATTGGGGTTCGGCCCAGGATTCGCAAGGGCAGGCCGAAGTGAGCAATTCGTCGGACGACGGCTCGACCGTGAGCTCCTGGGAGAGTGAATCGAGCCAGAGCAACTGGTAATCGAGAATTCCGGCAAGGTCTACCGAAGGCGGATCATGCCAATTTTCTCGGCCGGTTCTCCGAACCTGAGAGTGGCAAACGGGAACGCGGGTCCGCTACGATACACGGACTTCCGGCTTGACCGCGGCATCATGTCTTTCTGTCCTTTCGACCTGGAACGTTTGATCTCGAAGCGGGTATCACCATGATCCTGGACAAAATCTGGAATTCCATCCGAGCGCAGCTCAACAAACTGGCCAACGCGATTCGCGGCTACGACCCGATCGCCGAGATGCAATACCAGTACGACCACTCGGTCAACGAGCTTCGAGAGGGCCGCGAGGGGCTCGCGCAATACCGGGCGCTCGTCGAGCGGGTGCAAAGGCAGGTTGACGAACGGAGGAAGCACGTCGGCGTGCTCGAAGCCAAGGTCAAGTCCTATCTCAAGGTCGGCGACCGTGACACCGCCGCGAAGTTCGCGCTCGAGCTCCAGAAGGCCAAGAACGACCTCGCCGAGAACGAGAAACAGCTCGCCATGCACGAGCAGGCGTATTCGAATAATTTGTTGAAGATCAAGCACGCGGTCGAGAAGCTGGACGAGGTCAAGCAGCGGATCAGCAAGTACGACGCCGAGCTCAAGATGAGCCGCGCGGAATCGGAGATGGCCGAGCTTGCCACCCAGTTCCACTTCAATGTGACGACCGACTTCGGCCAGGCCGAGCAGGTGCTCCAGGACCAGATCGACAAGAACCGCGCCAAGGTCCGCGTCGCGGCCGACCTCTCCGGCGAGGGGCTCGACGAGATCAAGCAGGAGATCGCCGTCGAGAAGGTGATGGAAGAGGACGCCCTGCGCGAGTTCGAGAAGGAGCATGGCCTCGCCACCGCCGAGACGGTCGGCACCGCCAAGGCCAACAAGGAGCTTGGGCCATCCACCAAGACCCTGGAACGGGTCCCCGAAATCTGAAGCATTCCCGGCGGATCGAACCACCCACGACGAGAGGAGTTCAACCTCGTGGCCACGCCGATTTCAAGGCCCGGGACCAGGTCTCAGCCGTCTCCCGAGAGTTCGTCCGTCGAACTCTCGGCGGACAGCCTCGCGCCGGTCGAGCCGACTAACCGGGCAATTCCTGATTGGTTCCCCGGCTGGGCTCGCGAGTTCGCCGAACAATATTATGCCGGGACGACCTGCCTCTTCGTTTTGCACGGGGACGTCCACGATCTAACGCGGCAGGGGCCGGGCACGTCCGCCGGATTCGGCAGCGTCCCCGATTTCCTCACCACCCAGCTCTTCGGCAACTGGGACGTCGTCCTGCGTCACGACCTCAGCCACGGCCTGCGCGTCTACGCGGGGACGGACGGCGAGCGGCTACGAAAGATGGTCGGGCTGCTCGAAACGCGGATCGGCGAGCCCAGGATGTGGCCCAAGGACCCCGATAGCATCCTCAGCCTGATCGATCAGCTCATCCAGAAGAATCTCATGGAGGCGAATCCGGATAACCAGATCAGCATCGGCCTGATCTTCGACCATGCGCAGTTCCTGCTGCCGTCGGCCGATCTCGGCCAGATGGTCGGCGCCCAGGGTTCTCGACTCGTCCGGCTCCTCTCCTGGGCGCAGAATCCCTACATCAAACGTCGCAATATCGCCATCTGCCTCCTCTGCGATCGGCTCTCGGAGTTCAACGAGCGGCTCGTCGGCAGCGCCCACGTGGCGACTCTTGAAGTCCCGATTCCCGACATCAAGACCCGAGAAGAATACATCACCTGGTACGACGGCCAGGATGGGAAGGTCGGCGATCTCACCGACTTCACGCCGAAACAGCTCGCCGAGCTGACGAGCGGCCTCAATCTCGTGAACCTGGAGCGGCTCCTGTCGCGCGCGGGACATTCGGGCAAGAAGCTCGACGATAACTCGCTCAAGAAGCTCAAGAAGGACCTGATCGAGCGACAGGCCCGCGGTCTCGTCGAGTTCGTCGAGCCTCCCCACACGCTCGACGATTTCGTCGGCAACGATGCCGTGAAACAACGCCTCGCCGACGATTCCAGGCTGCTTTTGCAAGGCCGACTCGACGCCGCTCCGATGGGATATCTCATCTGCGGACCGGTCGGGACCGGCAAGACCTACCTGGCGGAATGTTTCGCCGGTTCGGTCGGCATCCCTTGCGTCAAACTTCGCAACTTCCGCTCGAAGTATGTCGGCGAAACGGAAGGGAATCTCGAACAGATCCTCAACGTCCTGCGCGCGATGGGGCCGGTCCTCGTCGTGATCGACGAGGCAGACGCGGCGCTCGGGAATCGCGAGGCCGACGGAGATTCCGGCACCTCGGGGCGGGTCTTCTCGATGATCGCCGCCCAGATGGGGGATACCC
>CALKTZ010000463.1 GCA_937997355.1 uncultured Planctomycetales bacterium
ACGATCGGGACGACGTTGGGATGCCTCAAACCGGAAAGGAAGCGAGCTTCCTGGACAAATCGCCTGCGTAGGTTCTCTCCGGGATGGCAGTGCTTCAAGGCGTAGGATTGACCATCGGCAACGCTCTCGACCTGGAGGACGGTCCCCATCCCACCCCGGCCGATGACCCCTCTGACGATGTAGTCGGACCCGAAGTGATCAGACGTACCGAGATCATTGTTCGCCGGAGACTCCGCATCCGCTCGATTCCACGCGCTCGTCGATCGATCGCAGGCAGGTGTGGAAGAAATAGACACGACCGCTTCCCCCGAAAGAATCGGATTTCGTTCAGCCCCTTGCCATTGCGAGACGACCGGAATTCTACCCAATTACTGATATTTTGTCCACTATCAAGGTTCGGGAAATGCGTCAGCCTGACCGAACATCCGAGGAGCTCGTGGCGTTCGGCGGGAATCCGTTTTCGCTTGTTGCACGGCGCGAATTCTCGGTAGGCTTTCGAAAGATCCGTCGCGCGAAAGGCGGGCCGATCGACCCATTGCGGCGGAGAGGCTTCGCGGGTCCGATCTCGAACCGCGACGACCCAGCCGATCGGAGGAGGCAAATCGTGTCGGAGAGTGGCGGTGGGATCCTCGAGCGTGATGAAAGTGATCGAGACACGCCCAGCAGCCTGGCGGACTTCCTGGTCCGGATTCATCGGGGCGATGAAGCGGCGGCCCGGGAACTCCTGAGCCGGTACGAGGCGGAAGTGCGGCTCGTCGTGCGGCGGCAGCTTCCCCGGCTCCTTCGGTCTCGGTTCGATTCCCTGGATTTCCTCCAGAGTGTCTGGGGCTCATTCTTCCGCCGGATGCGCGACGCCCCGACCGAATTCGAGGATTCGAGGCACCTGGTCGCGTTCCTGGCGAGGGCGGCCAAGAACAAGGTGATCGACGAATATCGGCGGGCCGCGAGCCGGAAGCACCGGGAAGAGCCGCTCTGGTCGGACGGGCGTCATCCCCAGGACCTGGCCGACTCGATCGACTCCCCGAGCGAAGTCGCCCAGGCGCACGAGGCATACGGCAGGCTGATGGGGCTCCTCCCGGAGGAGCGTCAATCCATCCTGAAGCTGAAGGCCGGCGGCCTCTCCAGCAAGGATATCGGCGAGCAATTGGGGATCAGCGAGCGCACCGTGCAGCGCGTGCTCGAGGACCTTCGTCGTCGGGTCGAATCGGAATGGGAGCAAAGGGGATGAATGGGGCCGCCGCGGTCTCGTCCGGGCGCACCTGGGAAGAAGCCTCTTCTCCGGAGGCGATCCGGGCCGCCCGCACCTATGAGGATTCCTGGCGGCGATCGGGCCGGGCGAGGCCGGATCTCGCGGATTATCTCGGCGGGCTGAGCGAGCTGGGGAATAGCTCCGGGGTGAAGCTCGCCCTGTTCCGGGCCGACATGTCCCTCCGCTGGGAAGTCGGCGATAAGGTCGGCGCGCAGTGGTATCTGGACCGATTTCAGGACCTGAGCGACGACACGCTGGTCGCCCTGGTTTACGAGGAATTCTGCCTCCGCGAAGAGGAGGGGGAGAAGCCGCTCCCCGCCGACTACCAGGCGCGTTATCCCCGGATCGCCAAGGGACTCGCGCGCGTCTTCGAGATCCACGGGCTCGTCGGCTCCGGCACGATGAGCGTCTCGTCATTGTCGACGGGCGGCGGCGACTCGGCGGGGGTGATCCCGTTCCCGGAGGTCGGCCAGACGATCGCCGGCTTTCACCTGGTCGAAGACCTGGGGAAAGGGGCCTTCGCCCGGGTCTTCCTGGCCCACGAGCGGCAGCTCGCGGACCGACCGGTGGCGCTCAAGGTGACCCGCAAGGGTTCTCGCGAGCCCCAGACCCTCGCCCGGTTGCAGCACACCCACATCGTCCCGGTCTACTCGCACCGTGTCGACCCGGCCACCGGCTTGAACCTGCTGTGCATGCCCTATTTCGGCCGGATCACCCTCGCCCAGATCCTGGACGACACCAAGACGATGGTATCCCAGCATGGCGGAGACCTGGCCGCATCGCTGGACCGGCTCGCCCCCTCGGAAGGCATCGATTCGTCTCGATCGGAAGGCCGCCTCGCGCTCGCATCCCGGACCCACCCCCGCGCGATCGCCTGGTGGGGTGCCCGGCTTGCGGAGGCGCTCCAGCATGCACACGAACGGGGCGTCCTGCATCGAGACATCAAGCCGTCGAACGTCCTCGTGACGGCCGACGGCATGCCGATGCTCCTGGACTTCAATCTCGCCCGCGAGCCGCTGGTGGACGGCCAGGAGCAGGGGACCGCCGGCACCCTCGGCGGGACCGTCGACTACATGGCGCCCGAGCACCTCGAAGCCCTCGCCGACGGCTGCTCGCACCAGGTCGACGGCCGATCCGATCTCTTCGGCCTGGGTGTCGTGCTCTACCAGGCCGTCATGGGGCACCGCCCGTTCCCGCAGATTCGCAAGCGGAGCTCCATGTCGGAGTCGTTGTTGAGCGCCGCCGACGAGCGTCGGACATCGCCCCCCTCGCTCCGGGCCGAATGTCCGAAGATCCCGCCGGCGCTCGAGACCGTCATCCGACGCTGCCTCGAACCCGATCCGGCCGATCGGTATCAGTCGGGGGCCGATCTGGCCGCCGATCTCCAGGCCGTCGCCGATGATCGCCCCCTGCTCGTCGCCCGCGAGCCGATATTGAATCGATTCGCCTCCTGGGCACGCCACCGTCGTCGTCGGCTGGTCACCCTGGCCTCGGTCGCGGCGGCGCTGCTGCTGCTGCTCGCCGCCATGACCGCCGTGATCCTCCAGCGACGCATGGATCTTCTCGAACGCTGCGCGAGCGTTCGGGTCCTCATCGACAGGGGGGAGGAGGCTTGCGAGCAATCCAATTTCGCCCAGGCGGAGGCCCTCTTCAAGTCGGCCGACGAGTTGAGCCAGGCGACCGACTGGCGGAGCTCGATCGCGACGGGCGAAGGCGAAAAGGCGGGGGGAGTGCGAACCCTCCTGAAGACATTGTTGTTCGACCACGATCGCGGAGACAGCCTCGCCGATCTCCAGTTGAAGGCTCACCTGAAAGAAACCTCCTCCAGGGAAAGGGCCGAACGTTGCGCACTGGCCGATCAGTTTCATCACCAGGCGGAAGAGCTCCGATTCAGCCTGATCGGATTCGGCAATAGCATCGCCTCGGCCTCGGAACGCCTTCAGAAGGGGCTCAAGGAATTCTTTATCTTGGATCCCGCACCCGTCGCGGATTGGACCCGCCGAGACTTCGTTCGCGATCAGCTCGATCCCGCGCGCATGGCCCGGCTTCGCCATGAAGTCAATGAGTTGATGTTCCTCTGGGGCAGCGAGATCGACATCTCCCTCTCGAAATCGAAAAAGCCTGACGTCGAGCATGTGAAGAAGGCGCTGGATCTGTGCGATCGAGCCCTCTGCTTTGTTGAACGCCCCGCCCCCTGGCGGGCGCTCCGGGCTCGCCTGGAGCGGCGAGCCGCGGGAGGATCCGACGCGAGTGTGGAGCCTGCCGGACTGCACCGTACGAAGACCATCGGCCCGAAGGTCAAGCTGGATGAATTTGCACCGAGCGATACCCGAGAAGAGACATCGGCGCTCGCCGCGTTCCAGTGGGGAATCCTGTACTTCAACGAGCCGAATCTCGATGCCGCGCTCCCCTGGCTGGAACGCGCCGTCGAGCTGGAGGCGAAGAACTACTGGTATCAGTATTACCTCGCCTTCGCCTACCACATGCGAGGGAGGACGAGCAAGGCGCTGGACCACTACAATCTCGCCGCGGAC